>JBIKPM010000254.1:0-3590 GCA_044357435.1 Flavobacterium sp.
TCAACAAAGACCGCCAAATTGCAGAAGCCAAAAAACACGCTTTAATTATGGCAGAAGCCGGCTACACCCAACCGATACGAAGGAATGACGTAAAAGTCTTGGGGAAACAAGCCTTGGGAATGTTCTTGGTGGGAACCGACCAAATGGAAGCCGGGAAATACATCTCGGAACACGACAAGAAAATTGCCAACAAACTGGCTTACGTAATGGCTGGTGGCGATTTATCCGAACCAACATTGGTATCCGAACAATATTTATTGGATATTGAAAGAGAAGCATTTTTGTCGCTTTGCACGGAAAGAAAAACATTGGAACGCATCCAATTTATGTTAACCAAAGGAAAACCGCTAAGAAATTAATTATAAATTTTGAATTTTAAATGTTGAATGTTGAATGAGCTTCATTTAAAATTTAAAATTCATCATTCAAAATAATATTTATGAAAACAGCCTATATAGTAAAAGCATACAGAACCGCAGTTGGTAAAGCACCAAAAGGTGTATTCCGTTTTAAACGCCCCGATGAATTGGCAGCCGAAACCATACAATTTATGATGAATGAATTGCCGGATTTCGACAAGAAACGCATCGACGACGTGATGGTGGGCAACGCAATGCCGGAAGCCGAACAAGGATTAAACGTGGGACGATTAATTTCCTTGATGGGTTTGAAAATCGAAGATGTTCCGGGTGTAACGGTCAACAGATATTGCGCTTCAGGATTAGAAACTATCGGTATGGCAACAGCCAAAATCCAATCAGGAATGGCGGATTGCATCATTGCCGGAGGTGCCGAAAGTATGAGTTTCATTCCGATGGGTGGTTACAAACCGACTCCGGATTATGCAGTCGCTGCAGCAGGACACGAAGATTATTATTGGGGAATGGGATTGACTGCCGAAGCGGTTGCCAAACAATACAACATTTCGAGAGCCGACCAGGATGAGTTTGCCTATCAATCACATATGAAAGCTTTGAAAGCGCAAGCGGAGGGTAAATTTGACAGACAAATTGTTCCAATTAACATTGAGCAAACATTCATCAATGAAAACGGTAAAAAAGAAACCAAATCCTATGTCGTAAATAAAGATGAAGGACCAAGAGCAGGAACTTCGGTAGAAGCATTGGCAGGATTAAGACCTGTTTTTGCTGCTGACGGAAGTGTAACAGCTGGAAATTCTTCGCAAATGAGCGATGGTGCTGCTTTCGTCTTGATTATGAGCGAAGAAATGGTCAAAGAATTAAACCTCACTCCTATCGCGCGTTTGGTAAACTTTGCTTCCGCAGGAGTGGAACCTAGAATTATGGGAATTGGTCCGGTGAAAGCCATTCCAAAAGCCTTGAAACAAGCCGGATTGCAATTGAAAGATATTGATTTAATCGAATTGAATGAAGCCTTTGCTTCTCAATCATTAGCTGTTATTAGAGAATTGGAATTGAATCCAGATATCGTAAATGTTAATGGAGGAGCCATTGCATTAGGGCATCCATTGGGTTGCACAGGTGCTAAATTGTCTGTTCAACTATTCTACGAAATGAAAAGACGCGGCAACAAATATGGAATTGTTTCAATGTGTGTTGGAACAGGACAAGGCTCCGCAGGAATTTATGAATTATTATAATTAGAAATTAGTATCCTTTTGTCATTTCGACGAAGGAAAATCTCATAACGAGAGCAATAAATGTGATTTCTCCTTATCAGAAACGAGAAGGAATTACATAAAGATTATGGAAGTTGATTGCAAATAAAAAAGTCTATTACCTAAAACAAAAGAAATGAGCGATAAAACACGCGGTGGTCAATTCATCGTAAAAGAAACAAAATGTGAAGACGTCTTCACTCCCGAAGACTTCAATGAAGAACAAGTAATGATGCGTGACTCGGTAAAAGAGTTTGTGGACAAAGAAATTTGGCCCAACAAGGATCGTTTCGAAAACAAGGATTATGCTCTTACCGAGGAAACTATGCGTAAAGCTGGAGACTTGGGCTTCTTGAGCGTGGCAGTTCCTGAAGCGTATGGCGGAATGGGAATGGGATTTGTAAACACGGTTTTGGTTTGTGATTATATTTCGGGTGCAACAGGTTCTTTTTCAACTGCTTTTGGAGCACATACAGGAATTGGAACAATGCCAATCACACTTTATGGAACTAAAGAGCAAAAACAAAAATATGTACCAAAATTGGCTTCAGGTGAATGGTTTGGTGCATATTGCCTGACAGAACCGGGTGCTGGTTCGGATGCCAATTCAGGAAAAACAAAAGCGGTTTTATCCGATGACGGAAAATATTATAGTATCACTGGAGGTAAAATGTGGATTTCTAATGCAGGCTTTTGTTCCCTATTTATCGTTTTTGCACGGATTGGAGACGATAAAAACATTACCGGTTTCATCGTGGAAAATGACCCAAGCAATGGAATTACAATGGGCGAAGAAGAACACAAACTTGGAATTCGTGCTTCTTCCACTCGTCAGGTTTTCTTTGCAGACACCAAGGTTCCTATTGAAAATATGCTTTCAGAAAGAGGAAACGGATTCAAAATAGCAATGAATGCTTTGAATGTGGGCCGTATCAAATTGGCTGCAGCCTGTTTGGACGCTCAACGAAGAGTGACTTCCGGTTCCGTGAAATATGCCAATGAAAGGGTACAATTTAATACTCCAATTTCACAATTTGGGGCTATTCGATACAAACTGGCAGAAATGGCAACCTCTTGTTATGCTGGCGAAAGCGCCACCTACAGGGCAGCCAAAGACATTGAAGACAGAATTAGTCTTCGCGAAGCTGAAGGTGCTACCCATCAGGATTCGGAATTAAAAGGGGTTGAAGAATATGCAATAGAATGTTCAATTCTAAAAGTGGCTGTTTCGGAAGATGTTCAAAACTGCGCCGATGAAGGGATTCAGATTTTTGGAGGAATGGGATTTTCCGAAGATACTCCAATGGAAAGTGCTTGGCGTGATGCCAGAATTGCGAGAATTTACGAAGGAACAAATGAAATTAACAGAATGCTTTCAGTAGGAATGCTGATTAAAAAAGCATTTAAGGGTCACGTTGATTTGATTGGACCTGCTACCAAAGTTCAAGAAGAATTAATGGGAATACCTTCATTTGAAACCCCTGATTATTCGGAACTGTTTGCCGAAGAAAAAGAAATGATTGGCAAATTAAAAAAAGCATTCCTCATGGTTGCTGGTGGTGCGGTTCAAAAGTATGGACCGGATTTAGATGCGCACCAACAATTATTGATTGCTGCTGCCGATATCTTAATCGAAATTTATATGGCAGAATCATCAATTTTAAGAACCGAAAAATTATCCAAAAAAGAAGGCGAAGCCAAAGTTCAGGAACAAATTGCAATGGCAAAACTTTATTTGTATAAAGCCGTGGATGTGGTTACCCAAAAGGGAAAAGAAAGTGTGATTTCTTTTGCCGAAGGTGACGAACAAAGAATGATGTTGATGGGATTGCGCCGTTTTACGAAATATACAAATATGCCTAATATTATAGGATTAAGAGAAGTGATTACTTCCAAACTAGTAGAGAAAAATGAGTATTGTTTCTAAAACATAAAGATAGTTATTGTTTTT
>JBIKPM010000255.1:0-3575 GCA_044357435.1 Flavobacterium sp.
TGTTCCAATTTATTTGAATTTAGTAAATAAAAAAATAAGCATTATCTAAAGCAAAAACTTCAGATGTAATTGTTAGTATCAACAGTTTTTCAATTTTTATTAATTACCGCCGATATAGGATTTCAAAACATTGAAGATTTAGATTCAATATTGTATCAATTTAAATTTAGATTTTAAATGTTAAACATTGTCCTAGTAGAACCTGAAATCCCCAACAATACCGGAAACATTGGTCGTTTGTGTGTGGGCACTGAAAGCCGTTTACATTTGATTCACCCTTTCGGATTTGTCATTAATGATAAAAACCTGAAACGCTCCGGATTGGATTATTGGGTACATTTGGATGTGACCGAATATAAAAATATAGAGGAATGGATTGCCAAAATCCCTGATAGTTCTAGAGTTTTCCTGATGAGTTCCCATGCTTCAACATCTATTTATGAAGCCGATTTTCAGGATGGAGATTGGTTGGTTTTCGGAAAAGAAAGTGTGGGTTTGAGTGAAGAAGTCTTGGCTAGATTCGTAAATCATTTGACGATCCCAATGTCGAGTTTAATCCGAAGTTATAATATTGCCAATTCAGTAGCATTTGTGGTTGGCGAAGCGAAAAGACAAATATCATTTGGCAGATAGTAGTTTACAGATTTTAGTAAGCAGAAATTTTATTGGTCACGGCAATAGCTAAAACTATGCACTTTGGTGTATCCATCTTTCAGATTCTAAAAACTTTTACCGCAAATTACTTCGTCTATTCGACCCTTGGTCTCGGGTCGCAAATTATTGATCTTTTCTGGGTCAATAAATTTACAAATCGAAACGGTTCTAAATTATCTTTGCAAACATAGGAGTGGTCTTATTTAGAATTTAAAATTAGACTATTTTGTAAATATTTTTAGTATAACAATGCTTGTATTCAAGTTGTATGATATTCGATGTGTCAATAATCATGATATTATTTAAGCTACTTGCAACTAATTTCTCAAAAGTTGCATTTATTAATTGAATTCAAGTTTAAAAAAAGAAATACTAACAACAAATTCCCGTTTTTAATTCAATAATTACAATTGTACGAATAAAAAAATCCCCATAATGCGATGCCATTACAGGGATTTCCAACTAAACCAAAAACAAAACCAATTTAACTTTTATAAACCATTCCCATATCTTCAATAGAGAATTTATCGGTTAATAGGTGTAATAATCGATCTCTGAGTTCTATATATTCAGGTAATTTTACAATTTCTATTTTATTTCTGGGTCTTGGCAAATGCACTTCTTCAATTTCTCTAATGGTTGAAGCAGGACCATCGTTTAAAACCACGATTCTATCAGATAAAAACAAGGCTTCTTCAATGTCGTGTGTAATCATGATAATGGTTTTGTCGCGGTTGTTCAAATTCCATAATTTCAACACTTCCAGTTGCATGGAACTTTTTGTAAAGGCATCCAAAGCACCAAAAGGCTCATCCAACAACAACACTCCTGGATTGATGGCAAAGGCTCTAGCGATAGCCACTCTTTGTTTCATGCCCCCAGACAATTGTCCCGGTAATTTATCTCTGTGTTGCAATAAATTAACCATTTTAAGATTGTAGTCCACGATTTCGTGTTTTTCTTTCTTGGAACAATCCATTACCGAATCGACGGCTTGAAATATATTTTCGTGAACAGATAACCAAGGCAACAGAGAGTAATTTTGGAAAACGATACCTCTATCCGGTCCAGGACCTTTTATTGCTTTTCCGTCTAATTCGACCGTTCCTCCAGTTGGTGTAAGCATTCCTGCAATGGCATTCATGATGGTTGATTTTCCACAACCGGAATGACCAATGATGGAGATGATTTCTCCTTTTTTGATAGAAAGATTGATATCTCTTACTGCAACGTATTTTCCTTTTGGAGTTGGAAAAGAGATTTCCAAGTCTTTGATTTCTAAATAACTCATAGTCGTAATTTTTTTATGATATTAAGCTTTATAAGCTACTTTGTTTTCGATAAAAGTGAATATTCTGTCGAAAAGCAATCCTACTATTCCAATAATGAGAATCGCCGATATTACTTTTTCAAGACTTAAGGCATTCCAGCTGTCCCATACAAAGAAACCGATTCCTGCACCACCGGACAACATTTCACCGGCCACGATTACCAACCAAGCCACGCTAATACTCAAACGTAAACCCGTAATAATATGAGGCAAGCTATATGGAATTAAAATTTTGGTCAAATATCTCATTTTCGAGAAACCAAATGCTTTGGCTACATTTTTATGGTCTTGCGGAATCGATGCCACGCCAAAAGAAGTGTTGATAAGCGTTGACCACAAAGACGTAATGAAAACAATGAAGATTGTTGCCAATCCAGTGTCTTTAAAAACAACCAATCCTATTGGAAACCAAGCCAAAGGTGAAACTGGTTTTAACAGCTGTACAATTGGATAAAAAATCTGTTTGCAAACGGTACTTGCTCCCATTAGAATACCGATTGGAATAGCAATTAGGGAACCCAGAAAAAATCCCATAAGTACCGTTTTAATGGAAACGAATAATTGCAAACCAATTCCTTTATCATTTGGACCATAATCGTAGAAAGGATCGCTCAACATTTCTTTTAATACGGTTAAAGTGGCAATTGGTGTTGGCAAAGCGTTTTCTGTATAAGCACTTAACAAACTCCAAAAACCGCCGAAAACAATCAATCCAAGAGCTGCAAAAAAAACAGATTTTGATTTTAAAAGTATTGCATTTAAGGCAAATTTTAGTTTTTCGTTTTCTAAAAAACTACTTGTATTACTTTCTGTCAAAACAGTAATTGTTTGATCTAGTTTCTCAATAGTTAATGTATCTTTATCAGACATGGTATTATAATTTAGTTTAATAATGTATTTTCAATTTCCCATTCACCCTCCCCCATTGGAGAGGGTTTGGAGGATATATATCTTTTTTTATTTCTTTACCACTTTTAGGTAAGCAGATGGATTGTTAGGATCAAAAACGGTTTTGTCCAAAGTAAGAGCGAAAGGTTTCATATCATCGTTAGGCACTTTCACTTTCATACTAGCGGCAACTTCTTTGTATAAATCATCCATTACAATTTTTTCAGCAATAGCTTTGTAATTGGGCTCTTCTTTCAAATAACCAAATCGAACATATTGTGCCATTGCCCAAATTCCGTGTGACTTACGAGGAAAATTAACCATTCCGCCTTTATGAAATAACATATAATCGTTGTCATATATTTCTACACCTTGATTGCAACCCAAATCATAATTTCCCATCAATCTGTTTTCGATTATTTCGGCTGGAGCATTTACGTAAGGTGCTTTTCCGATAATTGCTGCCGCTTTTTTCCGATTGGCAGGAGAGTCTAACCATTTGCAAGCTTCCATTACCGCTTTCATTACTTTTACCAAATCAGACTTGTGTTTAGTACTGAACTCGTTATTCACGACCAAAGCTTTTTCTGGGTGATCTTTCCAAATGTCTTGAGTAGCAATTTGTGTAAAACCTATTCCTTGTTTTACGGCAACACCACCCCAAGGTTCACCAACACAATACCCATCCATATTTCCTACTTTC
>JBIKPM010000053.1:0-10368 GCA_044357435.1 Flavobacterium sp.
TATAATGATAATAATTATTACTTTCCAAACCTTGAAAAGCCCGTATTTTCAAATAATTTTGAACTCGACCATGTGGTGACTTGGGCTGGAATTTACGAACAAGACAATCTCAAAATAGCCTTGGGGTCAAAATGGTATTCCGGAAGACCTGAAACAACGCCTTCAAGTACAGCAATAAATTATACTGTTCCCTCAAATCCAACAATTGATTATAATTCGCCAAACAACAAACATCTCAGCAATTTCTTTCAATTTAATTTTTCGACAACCTATAAATGGAAAAGTTCAAAAGAAATACAATATAAATTGGGTTTTTCGATTTTAAATGTATTCAACCAACACAATGAAATCAACGAATATTATCGAATAAATAGCCTAAACAATTCAATTGAAGACGTGAAAACATTTTCGCTTGGGCGAACTCCTAATTTGAGTTTTAGGGTAAATTTTTAAAACTACATTCTTTCCGGAACATCAATTCCCAGCAAACCAAAAGCGGCAGCAATAGTTTCAGCCACTTTTTTTGAAAGCTGCACCCTGAATATTTTTTTAGCCAAATCTTCCTCCCCCAAAATAGAAACGGCCTGATAAAACGAATTGTATTCTCTTACCAAATCATAGGTGTAATTGGCTACCAAAGCTGGACTGTGATTTTGTGCTGCATTTTGAATCACTTCAGGAAACAATTCGAGTTGTTTCACTAATTCTTTTTCCTTTTCGTGAAGCGTAATTATGCCTGATACATTCGAAAAATCAAAGTTAGCTTTTCGAATAATTGACTGGATTCTGGCATACGTATATTGAATAAACGGTCCTGTATTCCCCGCAAAATCAACAGATTCTTCTGGATCAAAGAGAATACGTTTTTTTGGATCGACTTTCAAAATATAATATTTCAAGGCACCAAGTCCAATGGTTTTGTACAATTTTGCTTTTTCTTCAGGAGAATAACTGTCCAATTTTCCTAAATCTTCGGCTATTTTCTGTGCGGTTTCTGTCATTTCCTGCATCAAATCATCGGCGTCGACGACGGTTCCTTCTCTTGATTTCATTTTTCCGGAAGGCAAATCGACCATTCCGTACGACAAGTGAAAGAGATTTTTCGACCATTCGAAACCGAGTTTTTGCAATATCAAAAACAAGACTTTAAAGTGATAATCTTGCTCATTACCCACGGTGTAAACCATTCCTCCAACATCCGGAAAATCCTTCACACGCTGAATGGCCGTTCCAATATCTTGTGTCATATAAACCGCTGTTCCGTCAGATCGCAACACGATTTTTCTGTCCAAACCTTCGTCTGTTAAATCAATCCAAACCGAACCGTCAGGATCTTTTTCGAAAACGCCTTTTTCCAAACCAATTTGAACCACGTCTTTTCCTAGTAAATAAGTATTACTTTCGTAATAATAACTATCGAAATTCACTCCAAGGTTTTTATAGGTTGTCGCAAAACCATCATAAACCCACTGGTTCATTGTTTTCCAAAGCGCGATTACTTCCGCATCACCCGCTTCCCATTTCAAAAGCATTTCTTGGGCTTCCAGAATGATTGGCGCTTGTTTTTTGGCCTCATCTTCTGTTTTTCCAGCAGTCATTAACTCAGAAATTTGTTCTTTATAGGCTTTATCAAAAGCCACATAATAATTTCCGACTAATTTATCTCCTTTTAAACCTGTTGATTGTGGAGTTTCACCATTACCAATTTTTTGCCAAGCCAACATCGACTTACAAATATGAATCCCGCGATCGTTAATGATTTGGGTTTTATAGACTTTTTTTCCTGAGGCTTTTATGATTTCGGCAACGGAATAGCCCAAAAGATTATTACGAACGTGTCCCAAATGCAAGGGTTTGTTGGTATTTGGCGAAGAATATTCGACCATTATCGCTTTATCGTGAGGGTTTGGAGTAACGAATCCGAATTTCAAATCATTCCTGATTTGGTTGAAAAAATTCAAATAATATTCATCCGAAATAACAATGTTCAAAAAACCTGAAACTACGTTGAAACGGCTCACTTCGGCAACATTCTCTACTAAATAATCCCCGATTTTATTCCCTAATTCCACAGGGTTGCTTTTAACCACTTTCAGCAATGGGAAAATGACCATCGTGATGTCACCCTCAAACTCTTTACGCGTAGTTTGAAATTCAATTTTGTCAATCGCAATGTCAAATAAAGCCTGGATAGCTTTTTCAATGGAAGGCTTAAGAATCTGGGATAATGTCATTTCTATGGTATTTATTTTGAGGGTGCAAAGATAGTCATAATGTTGCGAATTGAAAATTGTAAAATGATATAATTTCCCACTAAAAACGAAGAAATTACTTTGATGAAACAACAATTTATACGTTTTTTTTCAAAATTAGTATGACATTTTTGTTGGTCCTAGAAACCTTAGATTAAGTTGTGCTAAAGAATACATCCATTAAATATTATGTATATTGCACTTTTTTTGATCAAAAATAATCTAGATTCAATCAATTAATAAACATTTATGAATTTGAAATTAATTTTACTCAGCTTTTTTGGAACTATTTTTATAATACAAGCGCAAAATTCAGTTAGGACCATAGCTTCGGAAAATTCGGGAATTATTATTGGCAAAATTGTAGAAAAAACAAGCAACAAACCACTTTCCTACGTAAATATTTTAGTTAAAGAAGATGATAGATTGATTACTGGAGGTATTACTTCGGATAAAGGAAATTTTGTAATCAAAAATTTGGCCTTAAAAAATTACACAGTCGAAATACAATTCATTGGCTACAAAACCATTGTAAAAAAGGTTTCACTAACAGTTAATGACAAAATCGTAGATTTAAAAACAATTTCTATAGAAGAAGATGCCGCAAAACTTTCTGAGGTTGAAATTGTAAAAGAACGTTCTATTATTGAACAAAAAACCGACCGAAAAATCATCAATGTGGGTAAAGATTTATTGAGTGCAGGAGCTACAGCAGGAGAAATCATGAATAATATTCCATCCGTTAGTGTTGATCCTCAAACCAATGAAATAAGCCTAAGAGGAAACTCTAATGTTCGAATTCTAATAGACGGAAAACCCTCCACCATTGAAGCTTCTCAATTATTGCAACAAATTCCATCGGCATCGATCAAACAAATAGAGCTTATCACTAACCCCTCGGCAAAATATAATCCTGAAGGAATGAGCGGAATTATAAACATAGTATTAAATAAAAACAGCAAAATTGGGTTTAACGGAAGTGTCACTAACGGGGTCACTTTGGGCATCACTCCCAAATTAAATTCTTCTTTTGACATGAATTATCGATCAGGAAAATTTAATATGTATGCAAACTATGGTGTAAATATAGGCAAACAAGCAAATCGAGGTTTTGTAAACACCTTAGAAATGGGGAAGGAAGATTCACAGATTTTTAGATTTGCTGATTACAACACTTCTCATCTGGCCAAAATAGGTTTTGATTATTATCTCAATGATAAGAATACATTGTCATTTTATACCAATCAGAATATCTTCAATGGAAAAGGGGTTTCTAATACAATTGTAGATTTTGTAAATCCTATAAAAGAAGATATCCTTCAGTTGTTTGATAACAAAACAAACAATTACAACCAAACTTACAATTTTGATTACAAAACCAACTTCAAAAAAGAAGGTCATAATTTAGAGTTGGAAATTAATTATAGCACCGAAGAAAATGAAGAAAATGCATTGTTTAATAATGTTTTTGAAAATAAAATTAACACGAATGACATCGCCGAATCCAGAGAAAATACGCTTATTAATTTAGATTATGCAAATCCATTAACAGAAACCACCAAGATGGAGTTGGGGTTAGAAAGCAGGATAGAAAATACTAAAAATAATTTTTTATTAGATAATATCTTTAATTCAAACTTTGAATATGAAAGAAACATTTATTCAGCGTATACAACATTTACTAAACAACTTGGAAAATGGAACTTTCAGGCAGGGACTCGTTTTGAAAAATACAATGCAAAAGCACTATTCAAAAAAATTAGCGAGAATGATTCAACTTTAGAAGATGACTTCTTTACGCTATATCCTTCTGGTTATATCAATTACTCTCCAAGTGATAAAAATACTTTTAACCTAAGCGTTTCAAGACGAGTTGACAGACCCAGTCTAGAACAATTAAATCCTATTAGAGAATGGAGTACTCCTCAAATTGACTCAGAAGGAAATCCAGAGTTAATACCCCAATTTACCAATTCTTTCGAATTTAATTACACGAGAAAAACAAAAATTGGCTCCATTACGACAGGCGTTTTTTACAGAAGGATTTATAAAGAAATAACAAGAATTATATTTGAAAGCCCAGTAAATCCTGAAAAATTAATATTATCTTATGACAATTTAGTCGATAATAATGCCTACGGATTTGAGGTATCAGGTAGTTTACAATTTACAAAATGGTTTAGTTCGAATCTTAGTTTTGATGCTTATTCTAAAAAGGTAAATGGAGTAGTTGGAGATGAATCGTTAACTATTGATGTAACTATTTTTAACACTAGAATGAACAACACCTTTAAAATTAATAAAAACTTACGTTTACAATTGTCAGGAATCTATCGTGGACGAGATTTAAGACTACAATTTGTAAGAGAGCCTATGTGGAAAATTGATATGGGAGCTAGTCAAAATATTCTAAATGGTAACGGCACAATTACGTTTAGGTTCAGTGATATTTTCAATTCTTTCCATTTTGCTTTTAATGGCGACAGACCAATAAGAAGAAATGGACAATTTAATTGGGAAAGTCAAACGGTATACCTTGGTTTCAATTATCGTTTTGGAAGCGATAAAAATAAAGCCATTCAAAGAAAAGAAAGAGATTCGAATGAAACCCAAGGCAGTGGAGGAATGTTATAGTTTTTTTTGAAATTAAAATAACCAGAAGTTTTTAAAATCTTTTGGTTTTTAAAATACATTAATTGGTGCTATTTACCATTTAATAATAACACTTCCCCAGGTAAAACCACTTCCGAAGGCAGCTAAAACAACTGTATCACCTGATTTAATTTTTCCTTGTTCCCAAGCTTCCGTTAACGCTATCGGAATAGAGGCAGCTGTAGTGTTGCCATATTTTTGGATATTATTGAATACTTGGTCATCAGTTAATCCGAATTTCTTTTGAATAAATTGGGATATTCTCAAATTAGCTTGATGCGGAATGAGCATATCAATATCCGAAACCTGCAAATTGTTGGCTTGTAAACCTTCGTTAATTACCTCACTAAAACGAACTACTGCATTTTTGAATACAAATTGTCCGTTCATATATGGAAAGTAGCTTTCGTCGTTTGGATCATTGTCTTCCAAGATATCCGTAACCCAACGCCCCCCCATCCCTGGTGCTTTAACCACTAATTCTTCGGCGTGTTGTCCTTCAGAATGCAAATGGGTGGACAAAATCCCTTTGGACAAATCTGCTTCTCTACTCAAAACAGCCGCCCCTGCGCCATCTCCAAAAATAACCGAAACACCTCGTCCACGGTCTGTCATGTCCAGTCCTGTAGATTGCACTTCGGAGCCAATGACCAGAATATTTTTATACATTCCGGTTTTAATATATTGATCTGCAACAGAAAGTCCATACACAAAACCTGAACATTGATTTCTTATATCCAATGCCCCCACGGTTTTCAAACCCAAATCACGTTGTGCCAAAACACCCGGACCAGGAAAATAGTAATCAGGACTTAGGGTGGCGAAAACAATAAAATCAATATCCTCCTTGGCCACTCCTGAACGCTCAATGGCAATTTTTGCCGCTTTTACGCCCATAGTGGTGGTGGTGTCTTCTCCGCGAATGATATGCCTTCTTTCCTGAATTCCGGTTCTTTCCTGGATCCACTCGTCATTGGTATCAATAATTTTTGACAAATCGTCATTCGTCACTACATTAGATGGGACATAATATCCTAATCCAGCAATTTTTGAGTGGTACATATTATTTCTTATTTGTTACAAATCGAACTGTAAATCTAAACATCTTTTGTGTCGAAATACCTTATTTTTGTTTTTTTCTACAAAACTGCTTTATAACCTGTAAACAATTAATCTACTAGATCCAAATAAACTATTGTTCCCAATTCCAAATCAAAACGATTGTTAAAAAAAACAGTGTTATTTTTGAAAGTGGAATCAATCAAGTAATGATTACCTTTAAAATAACTTTGTTTTACGACCACTTCCAATTTAGAGTTTTCTACTATTTGAAGTTGGTGTGGGTAGACTAATAGTTCCGTTTGAGGTTCGTTCGAAGAGTTCAGTAAATGTATCGGGATTTGATTTACCTCTCCAAAAAGTGATGCAATATAAGTACTGGAAGGTTTTTCATATAAGGTTTTGGGAGTGTCTATCGCAATCACTTTACCGTTTTGCATTACAATGGTTTCATCTGAAAAGGACAAAACTTCGGTACTGTCGTGTGTGGCGATAATACAGCTAATCTGCTTTTCTTTTAAGTAATTGAATACATTTCGTTGCAAGTTGTTTTTCCGGAACGAATCAATTTGGCTAAAAGGCTCATCCAATAAAAGCAGTTCGGGCTCTAGTGCCAAAACCCTTGCTAATGCCACTCTTTGCTGCTGTCCTCCACTAAGATATTTTGCTTTTACTTTGGCAAATTCGGTCATTTCAACTAGTTCTAATAGCTCAGTAACACGAGCTTTTTTCTTGTCTTTATAAATGTTCGACAAAAATTTACCCACATTCTCTTCAACCGTAATATAAGGCATGAGATCGAAATCTTGGGCTAAATACTTAATGTAATCTTCACCGGGAATGAGATTGTATTTGGGTCCCCGAATGGATTTATCACCATACCAAATCTCCCCTTCATCTAAATCATATAGGCCGTAAATTAATTTTAAAAGAGTGCTTTTCCCACAACCGCTTTCACCAATTATAGCTACATTCTTCCCTTTAGAAATGGTGAAACTGATAGTGTCAATTACTTTGTCTTTCAGATATGTGAAGGAAATATTTTTTAACTCAAGCATATTCGTTTTTGAGAAACCAAATTTACAATGTTTAATCTAAATAAAGACCAAAAAAAACTGTTTCATTTGAAACAGTTTTTTTCGAAACCTAAGCTAAAAATTAGTTTTTAACTTCACTTTTTGCCTCTTGAATCATTTTTTCGTTGGCTGTAATGGCAAATTCAACGCGACGATTTTGGCTTCTTCCTTCGGGAGTATCATTAGTTGCAATTGGATCGGCAATTCCCATTCCGCTAGTACTGAATCGGGTTGACACTAATCCTTTACTCACTAAATAATTCTTAACCGAAGTAGCTCTTTCTCCCGAAAGTTTCAAATTATATTCCGCTGAACCCGTACTGTCAGTATACCCGTAAATCAAAATATTTGTCTCTGAATATTCCTTAAAAACAGGAACCAATTTATCTAAATTATCTTTTGCTGTGGCTGTCAACGTAGATTTATTAGTATCAAAACGCACGGCGTTTTCATTCAAAACCAGTTTAATTCCTTCACCTACACGAACCACATCAGCACCAGGAAGCGCCGTATCAATTTCTCTGGCCTGTTTGTCCATTTTATTACCAATAACGCCACCGGCAACACCGCCAATAACGCCACCTAAAACAGCGCCCATTGCTCCTTTTCCGCCTTTTCCAAGGTTGTTTCCAAGAATTCCGCCTAACAAAGCTCCTCCTGCGGCTCCTATTGCTGCTCCTCTTTGTGTGTTATTTGTGTTTTTTAAGGCTTCACAACTCGTGAAAAGTGTTCCGACTGACATAAGTAAAGCAAGGGTAATTAATACAATATTTTTCATAATTATATAGAGATTAAATTAATTAATTTTTTGAAATTGATAAACTACATCTGTTGGTTTTCCACCAACATCGATTTTGTCAATTAATTGAAAAGAAGCATCCGTTTGATTTTCTAACTTAAGAACGTAACCGTCCCTAACTTTTTTTGCTTTTTCGCCAGCCTCAAGAATCTTTAATACAAATTGACCTTCTTTATTTACAAACCAAGTGATTGGAGAGCTAAATGTAGGACAACCCGTTTTAGCTAAGCCCATAGAGCCCTTGTTATTATTGGAAATAAATTTCCAGGCACTTCCTTCAAAACATTTAGAATCGGCAATTTGAAAAGAATTTACTTTGATATAATCTGATCCTGGATAAGTTACAGAACTTAGTGTCCAATTTCCCTTGATATCGACTTGTGAGGTCCTATCCAACTTTGTGCTTGTAACAGATGTTGTTTTACAAGCAAAAAGTAAAATTGCTATTAAACCTACTGAAATCATTTTTTTCATAATGCTATTTATTTAAGATTAAACTGATACAAAGATACGATTCTATACAATTTTAATGGCATCAAAAATGTAATATTTGTTAAAAAATTAACGTTTGCGACAATTTGTCACTTTGATTCAAATTGGTATCTTATTTGACTAAAATTAGGCAATTAAAAACTTAAAAATTGTAACTATGACAACTGGAAAAATTAACGTTTCGGTAGAAAACATCTTTCCCTTAATCAAGAAATTCTTATACAGCGATCACGAAATATTTTTGCGCGAGTTGATTTCAAACGGAACGGATGCAACCCTAAAATTAAAACATTTAACAAGCATTGGAGAAGCCAAAGTAGAATATGGCAATCCTATTATTGAAGTAAAAATTGATAAAGAAGGCAAAAAATTACACATTATCGATCAAGGTTTGGGAATGACTGCTGATGAAGTAGAAAAATACATCAACCAAATCGCCTTTTCCGGTGCTGAAGAGTTTTTAGAAAAATACAAAGATTCGGCTAAAGATTCAGGAATAATTGGTCACTTTGGTCTAGGATTTTATTCTGCTTTTATGGTGGCGTCGAAGGTGGAAATTATCACCAAATCATTCAAAGACGAACCGGCAGCGCACTGGATTTGTGACGGAAGTCCAGAATTTACTTTGGAATCTTCAGATAAAACCACTCGTGGAACGGAAGTTGTTCTGCATATCGCCGACGATTCTTTGGAATTCTTAGAGGAATACAAAATCAAGGAATTGTTGAATAAATACAACAAGTTCATGCCTATACCAATTAAATTTGGAACTCGAACCGAGAAAATCGAACAAAAGAAAGGCGAATTTGTTGAATCAGAAAACAAAGATGAAATTTTTACGGAAGTTGAAGTAGACAACATTATCAACAACCCGAATCCGGCTTGGACCAAACAACCAACAGAATTATCGGACGAAGATTATAAAAATTTCTACCACGAATTGTATCCAATGCAGTTTGAAGAGCCATTATTTCACATTCATTTGAATGTAGATTATCCGTTCAACTTGACCGGGATTTTGTATTTTCCAAAATTGGGTTCTGACTTGCAAATCCAGAAGGACAAAATTCAATTGTACCAAAATCAGGTTTATGTAACTGATAATGTAGAAGGAATCGTTCCTGAATTTTTGACAATGTTAAAAGGAGTGATTGATTCTCCAGACATCCCTTTGAATGTATCTCGTTCCAGCTTACAAGCCGATGCTGCCGTGAAGAAAATTTCGAACTATATCACCCGTAAAGTGGCCGATAAATTGAAATCCTTGTTCACAGAAAATCGTGAAGAATTTGAGAAAAAATGGAATGACATCAAAATCGTTTTGGAATATGGAATGCTTTCTGAAGACAAATTTTACGAAAAAGCGGGCGGTTTCGTTTTGTATCCAACGGTGGATGACAAATTCTTCACATTAGAAGAATTGAAAGAAAACCTAAAGGAAACGCAAACGGATAAAGACGGAAAATTAGTTGTTTTGTATGCCGGAAATAAAGAAGCGCAACATTCTTATATTGAAATCGCAAAAGAAAAAGGATATGAAGTATTGCTTTTAGATTCGCCAATTATTTCGCATTTAATTCAAAAAATTGAAGGAGACAACAGTGGTATGACTTTCGTACGTGTCGATTCAGATCATATTGATAATTTAATCAAAAAAGAGGAAACGGCAATTTCTAAATTATCCGATGAAGAAAAAGAGAGCTTAAAAACCGTTTTAGAAGGTTTTGTTCCAAAGCAAAAATATTCGGTTCAATTGGAAGCGATGGACAGCCAAGCGGCACCTTTCATCATCACGCAACCTGAATTTATGCGTCGAATGAAAGAAATGAGCCAATCTGGTGGTGGCGGAATGTTCGGAATGGGAAATATGCCGGAAATGTATAATTTGGTGGTAAATACCAACTCGGATTTGGCTACCAATATTTTGAATACCCAAGACAAATCAGTACAAGAAGGCTTGGTAAAACAAGCATTAGACTTGGCCAAATTATCCCAAAACCTTTTAAAAGGCGAAGAACTTACCGCTTTTGTAAAGAGA
>JBIKPM010000256.1:0-3563 GCA_044357435.1 Flavobacterium sp.
GATGCCCGCACATCTTCGATAGTATTGAAAATTCCATCAAATTTATATTCATAATAAGCATCAATTGGATGTCCTATAAACCAAGTGTTATTAGGTTGATCCAGAGGTTTACCGTTTGCATCTGTTTTGCCATCAATCCTTAGAATTTTATTGACATTTTTACTAAAAGTGGCGTTTGCTGTCCAGCTAAAATCTTTTGTTTTTACTAATGTTGCTCCTAATTGAACCTCTATACCCGTATTTTGAACTTCTCCTAAGTTGCTTAATTGAGAAGAATATCCAGAGGCCGCGGCCAGTTTATTATAAACCAACAAATCTGTTGTACGGGTGTCATACCATTCTAAAGTTCCTGTAAGACGATCATTGAAAAACCCAAAATCAAGTCCCACATTTTTAGAAGCTGAATTTTCCCATTTCAAAAACGGATTAGGCATTACTCCTCCAGGCAATAATCCTGTAGTGTATAATGGATCATTTCCAAACAACATTTCTGATTGGGTAGTTGAAGATGTAGTTTGATAAGCCCCAATCCCTTGATTACCTACTTCACCATAACTGGCTCTCAATTTTAAATTAGTTACAAAATCAACATCTTTCAAAAAAGATTCGTCTTTTAGAACCCAAGCTAAAGATATTGAAGGAAAAAGTCCCCATTGGTTTTCAGCACCAAAAACTGAAGACCCATCTTTTCGAACGGATGCCGAAAAAATGTATCTGTCCATAAAGGTATATCGTGCACGCGCCAAATATGACAATAATTGACGATTTGAAATTGAGCGATTTGGAATACTAAAATCTTTTGCATTACTAAAACCATTAGCACCATAAAAATCAGTTAAGAAATTTTCAGCAGTCATAGAAAATCCTTCATTTCTAAATTTATTGGCACTTTGCACCAAAGTGATATCAAATCGATTATTAGTGTTTAATTGTTTCTCATACGTTAATATATTTTCCAACAACCACTCTATGTCACTACCAAATCCAAGTCGACCCCACCCATTGTTATTCATTCCATTTTCATGCAATCTAGTTTCATAACTTTCTCTTTTCTCCTCTCGAGAATTGAAATTACCATTGATGCGGTATTTTAAACCTTTAATTATTTCCCAATCTGCAAAAACATTTATCAAAAGTCTGGTTGTTATTCTTTTATCTGAATGCTCTCGACTGTTCCACAAAGGATTGAATTTTATATCCGATGCAACATATTGGCTAATATTGCCGTTTGAATCATAGGCATTCGAATAAGGGGAGAATGTAAATGCTTTTCGATACATATTTGATGATCCAGAGCTACCGTTTGTAATACCGTCTTCTCCATTTAAGGTAGAACGAGTATATGAAGTGTTTGTACCTATTTTTATATTTTTAGATACACGTTGGTCTACATTCAATCGACCTGTCAATCGTTCGAATCCCGACTTACTAATCATACCGTCTTGATTGATAAAATTAACGCTGGAGCTATATTTGGTACTTTCGCTCCCGCCTTTTAATCCCAAATTGAAAGAACGCATTTGTGCGGGTTTTATCAATTCTTTTTCCCAATTTGTTTCTTTTCCAGCCAAGTAATTATTGTAAAGAATATTGTCTCCAATAGCCGCTTCAATTATATAATTTTCTACCTCAGCAATTGGTCTGAAATCACCTTGTTGTACCAAAAGCATTTTTATCCAATCTGTACCCGACATCAAATCAAAATTCTTTTTCAAATTCTGTACGGAAGAAGTTGCACTAAAGTCAATTATCACTTTACCGTTATAACCTCGATTAGTGGTAATTAATATTACACCAGCCGAAGCACGAGCTCCATAAATGGCTTGTGAAGCAGCATCTTTCAATACCTCTACGCTTTTAATATCATTAGCATTAAGATCATCAATATCGCTTACTGGAGAACCATCGACCACAAAAAGAGGTCCGTTACTCCCTGAAAGTGAACGTTTTCCACGTATTAATATGTCTGACCCACCTCCAGGACGAGATGACCCTATACTTACATCTACGCCCGCAACTTTACCACGAAGCATTTCAGCAACACTTACCGTAGGAATGTTTAACATATCTTTCACTTTAACAGAAGAAATAGAACCTGTTAAGTCCTTTTTCCTTTGGGAACCGTAACCAGTTACCACAACTTCTTGAAGCGCACTTGATTCTTCTTGCAAGACAATTTTTATGGCGGAATTGTTTGTTGCCGAAACAGTTTGGTTTTGATATCCTAAAAAGGAAAATTTCACAGTGGACTTAATTGGTACACTAATAGAAAAATGTCCGTCTAAATCAGTAACCGTGCCTGATTTATCAGAACCAGAAACCGAAACACTTGGTATTGGCATTCCTTTACTGTCATAAACATTTCCTGCTAAAATAACTTTGCTTGTTTGGGCATTAATTACAATAGTAAATAGAAGAAGAAAAAATCCCATTGCTTTTTTAATCACAAATGGATTTTGGGGTAGAAATTTTGTAATGCTCTTTTTCATTTTAAATAATTTGGTTTTGGGTTAAAGTTTGTGCGCAATGGTTTATCAATTTTAAAACTTATTTTTCCTGTCATTAAAGTTAAAAAAATAAAATCACGTGTTCGTGCACGCTAAAAAGCAAAATAAAATCATTTAAATCGTAATTCCTATTTTTTTTGTATAAAAATTAATAATAGTATATAAAATTATTGAAATTATATTTTTAATTTAAAAACATCTAATATTTAGCAATTTAAATATCCATAATGGCTAAAATTATATTTTTATGGTAACTAAAATCAGATTTGGATATAATATTCCCATTTAATGTATTCTTTTTAAGACCAAATTATTTTTGTTTTGTTCGTTGTTTGATTTTAACCACTCCCTTTTTGCCCAGCTCTCTAATATAATTTACCAACTTCCAGCGTTGATCATCTGACAAGAGTTCATCATAAGATGCCATCGGAGCCTTTCCATGTGTTATTTTCCAAAAAATGGCGCCGTCACTTTCGGCAATAACTTTTAGGGCAAGAAAATTGGCTGGTTTTCGCTCCAAACTTAGTCCAGCTTCACCATTACCCTCCCCTTTCAAGCCGTGACATAAAACACACATTTGGTTGAATATTTTCTTTCCATCGGCGGTAGCGCTTAAATTGCCTTTAAAAGGATTTTTTAAAGCATTAGAAGATTTGGGAGCTACCCAATTACTGTTTTGGGCATGTGTTATGGCATTCCCAATAAGTATCAAAACAAGTATTAAAAACGAATTGATATTTTTCATAGCGTTAAAGTTTAAATTATACCCAATAAAGTTACGAGGGTTTACATTTAAAAACAATGATAAATATCACAAATGACTCTGTAAATTAAAATTATAATATAACCAAAAAGAGGATCACCATTAGGTAAATCCTCTTTTATATTTTTGATATGAATGCAAAGTTACTATTTGTTTTGACTACAAAATATAATCTGTATTAATAAAATTAGATTCTTTGCTGTTTAACAATTCTTGCAAAATATTGTTGTTGTATTCATTGTCTTTAGAAGCTACAAAAGTTCTTATCGAAAAAGAACGCAAGGCATCATGAA
>JBIKPM010000257.1:0-3558 GCA_044357435.1 Flavobacterium sp.
TCTCTAACGCCATATTGCTCCAATTTATCAGGGCTGTTTATGGCCAGAGATTCTTTAGATAGTGATACTGTTTCAAATTCCCTTTCGACATTTAAACAATTGGATACGGTAATTATTTTGTTTCTTTCCCCTTTTTGGGAATAGGAAACAAGCGTACCTGCAACCAGTAAGGTGAGTAGAAGTCTATGTCTACGCATTACAGTATTTGAGTTAAAGTTCATTGGACGGTTTTCCAATCGTAGCCAAAATTCCTCCGTCAACATAGACGATATGTCCGTTTACAAAATCACTTGCTTTTGATGACAAGAAGATGGCAGCACCCTGTAAATCTTCAGGATCACCCCAACGACCTGCAGGTGTTCTGCTTATAATGAAATCATTGAAGGGATGTCCATCCACTCTGATTGGAGCAGTTTGACTAGTTGCAAAGTAGCCAGGACCAATACCATTGGTTTGAATGTTAAACTTTGCCCATTCAGTAGCCATACTTCGGGTTAACATTTTCAATCCACCTTTTGCGGCGGCATAAGCACTTACCGAATCTCTTCCAAGTTCGCTCATCATTGAACAAATGTTTATGATTTTTCCTCCTCCACGTTGAATCATTCCTTTGGCAACATTTTTAGAAACAATAAATGGACTTATTAAGTCGACATTTATTACTGCTGTAAAATCGGCAACTTCCATATCAATAATTGGCGTTCTTTTGATGATTCCTGCATTGTTTATCAAAATATCAATAGGCCCCACTTCAGCTTCAATCTTTTTTATACTGGCAATTACTGCGGTCTCGTCGGTTACATCAAAAACATATCCATAAGCTTCAATTCCAACAGATTTGTATTCGGCAACAGCATTATCTAACGCTTGCTGTGAAAGATCATTTACAACAATTTTGGCTCCTGCGTGACCCAATCCTTTGGACATCGCCATTCCTAGACCATGAACACCTCCTGTAATAAGTGCTGTTTTTCCTGTTAAATCAAATAGGTTAATCGACATAATTTTTTTATTTAATAGTTACTAATTTATCTTAATTCATTTATTTTACAAACATCCATATCTGCATAGTCTAAATTCTCTCCTGCCATTCCCCAAATAAAGGTATAGTTAGAAGTTCCTGAACCGGAGTGTATGGACCAGGGAGGTGAAATAACCGCTTGATGGTTGTTTATCCAAATGTGTCTAGTTTCTTGCGCTTCACCCATAAAATGACAAACAGCTTGATTTTCAGGAATGTCTAAATAGAAGTAAACTTCCATTCTGCGGTCATGAACATGTGCTGGCATTGTGTTCCAAACGCTGCCTATTTTCAATTCGGTCATTCCCATTTGTAACTGACAAGTGGTAACAACTCCGCCAATAATCATTTGGTTCACGGTACGGTGATTAGCCGTTTCCATGGAGCCCAATTGCAATTTATTTGCTTCGGCAAGACTTACTTTTTTAGAAGGATAGTGTGTGTGTGCAGGAGCAGAATTCAAGTAAAACTTTGCTGGATTTTTAGCATCGGCACTTTTAAAAATAATTTCTTTGTTGCCGCTTCCAATATACAAAGCATCTTTGAAACCTAATTCATATGAAATCCCATCGGCAATAACAGTTCCATTTCCACCTACATTTATTATTCCTAATTCCCTTCGCTCTAAAAAATAAGTGGATTTAAGTGGGTCAATTGTGTCAAGGGTTAGGGGTGTTAGTGGCACCACAGAACCTGCAATATAACGATCGTAATGGGAATATGTAAGGATTATTTTTCCTTCTTGCATTAAATTGTCAATCAAAAATTCGGTTCTTAATTGCGAGGTGTCATAATGTTTAACTGCATGAGGACTAGATGCGTATCTTGTTTCGTAAGATGTTGACATTTTAATTTTTTTTGTTTAAATTAATTTTGTTAATTGGTATTTTAATATTTTTTATCAAATATCGAAATAATTAATTTTATAATTAATCAATGTAAAAAAGAATAATACATAAAAAGGTATATAAAAGTTCAATGATTTTAAAATGAGCTATTTAACTTTTTTTGATTCATGCTTTATAATGGATTTTTTTGAGTTTGTGGTTTTAAAAAACACTTATGGTTTGCGAAGTTAGATTTAATTTCATTTATTTTCGTTTACGAACACGTTGTTTATTTCTTAAAAAATAATAATTATGGAGGAACAATAATTTAATAAATATAATGATTCAATAATGGAAGAAAGGAATACAACTTTAGGTGAATTTATAATTGAAAATCAAAAAGATTTTCAATATTCATCAGGCGAATTATCTCGAATTTTTAACTCAATTCGATTAGCGGCAAAAGTGGTTAGTTATAAAGTGAACAAAGCTGGATTAGTCGATATTATTGGAACTATAGGAGAGAAAAACATACAAGGGAAGACCAACAAAAATTAGATGTATATGCCAACTAGATTATTATTCAAACCCTGATTAATCGCGAAATAGTGTGTGGGATAGCCTCTGAATAAAATGATGATTTTATCACCGTACAAGGAAACGATAACAGCAATAACAACAAACGTGCAGTTTTGATGGATCCTTTGGATGGATCGTTAAATATAAACGTAAATGTTTCAGTAGGAACTATTTTTTCAGTTTATATTAGAATTACTACAAGGGGAACTCCAGTCACTCTCGACGACTTTTTACAACCCGGAATTAATCAAGTTGCTGCAGGCTATGTCATTTGTGGTACATAGATGATGCTGGTTTACACCACGGCTCATGGTGTAAATGGATTTACTTTAAATCCTGCCATTTGTACTTTTTACATGTTGCATCCAAAAATGAAATGTCCAATAGAAGGCTCTATTTATTCTGTAAACGAAGGGAATTATGTGCATTTTCCACAAGGAGTTGAAGATTATCTCAAATATTGCCAATTAGATGAAGAAAACAGTCCTTATACTTAAGGATATATTGGAAGCTTGGCTTCAGATATTCGTAGAAATATGATAAAAGGAGGTGTTTATTTGTATCCAACGAGTTCGAGGGTACCTAAAGTAAAATTGCGATTGTTTATTAACGCAGCCAGGTGAAATTCATAGTCGAATAGCTGGGGCAAAGTCTCTGATGATTTTTGTAGCACAATGGAAATTGTATCCACGACTTTTTACGGGAGAGTTCCTTTTTTTTTGTGGAAGTTATATTGTGTTGGAGAGAGTGGAGGAATTTATGTTCAAAAAAATTAAGCAAATACTAGTTTTTAATTCCTTATTTTACAGATGTTGCCTCGAAATTCGGTTACTTTATTTTTTGGCTTTTCAGGTGACCGAATTAACACCATTAACATTATGATTTGATGATTATTTTTGAAAGTATTGAAAACAAAAATGCCCGTAAACTCTAATATTTACAGGCATTTAGTTCAATTTTACAATAGATTTGTGGAGTCGCCGAGAATCGAACTCGGGTCCAAACAAGCAACTAAAAGGCTTTCTACACGTTTATTTTCTGATTGGGTTTTCGACTTTGTGCTGGGCCAGAAACAGCCACACATTGCTTATCTTCTTATTTTCGAAATCCATCTGAAGCTTATGGAAATCT
>JBIKPM010000258.1:0-3551 GCA_044357435.1 Flavobacterium sp.
CGTTTTCCATGTAATTACACACGCTTTCTTCAAAGCTTGTTTATTCTTGGGCTCTGGTTCGGTGATTCACGGTTTGCACGGTGAACAAGATATGCGTAAAATGGGTGGATTGAAAAAAGCGATGCCAATTACTTTTATCACCATGTTGATTGCGGCATTGGCCATTTCCGGTATATTTCCGTTGGCAGGATTTTGGTCGAAAGACGAAATTTTGATGACTGCTTTTCACGCAAACATTGCGCTATGGGTAATTGGTTCTATTGCTTCGATACTAACTGCTTTTTATATGTTTAGATTGATTTATCTAACTTTTTTCAACTCGTTTAGAGGAACTGAGGAACAAAAACATCATTTACACGAAAGTCCAAGTTTGATTACTTTGCCATTAATCATTTTGGCCATCTTATCTTTCTTTGGTGGAATTATAAGTTTGCCGGGACACAGTTGGTTGAATGAATATTTAGCACCATTATTTTCGAAAGTGGCTCACGAAGAACACAACTTTGGAACTACCGAATATATGCTAATGGCGATTGCCACGATTGGTGCTATTATTGGAATTGCAATTGCTTATAAAAAATACCTAAAAGACAATACCATTCCAAGCGAAGATGCTGAAATCAAGGGTGTAACTAAAGTTTTATACAACAAATATTATGTTGACGAAGCCTACGAAGCAATTTTCGTAAAACCGGTCAATGTGCTTTCAAGTTTCTTCAGGGATTCTGTGGAAACCACTTTGTCGGCAGTGGTTTTTGGATTAGGAAAAGTAACAAACGAAATCGCTTTACAAGGAAAAAAAGTGCACAACGGAAGCGTTGGTCTATACCTTTTCGCTTTTGTCATAGGCGTTGTTGCCATAATAACTTATTTATTTTTATAATAATTTTTACATAATGGATGTAACTACACTATTAATTATTCTTCTTGTTGGCGCATTGGCAACTTATTTTTCGGGCGATAAATGGGCTCCAAAAGTGGCTTTGCTTTTTGGCTTGACCGCTTTTGCTGGTGCAATTTGTTTGCTGAGCCAATACAATTTAGGACAAGAAATAAACTACACAAAACTTTGGATTTCAAAACCAAATATCTCTTTTGCCTTACAAGCTGACGGATTGACCTTGGCAATGCTTTTGTTGACAACCGCATTGACACCAATTATCATCTATTCTTCTTTTGGAAATACCTATAAAAATCCGAAAGCTTTCTATGCATTAATCTTGTTTATGACCTTTGCGATGGCGGGAACTTTCCTGGCTTCTGATGGTCTTTTATATTATATTTTCTGGGAGTTGTCTTTGATTCCTATTTACTTCATCGCTTTGATTTGGGGTAATGGTGATGCAGAAGAACGCAAAAAAGCAGTAGTGAAATTCTTTATTTACACATTGGCCGGTTCATTGTTTATGCTGCTTGCTTTTATTTATTTGTACCAAAAAGCAGGAAGCTTTTTAATCAGTGATTTGACTCAACTTAAATTATCTTCAACAGAACAATTCTGGATATTCTTGGCATTCTTCTTGGCGTATGCTATCAAAATTCCATTGATTCCATTCCATACTTGGCAGGCAGAAGTATACCAAAAAGCACCAACTGTTGGCACAATGCTACTTTCAGGAATAATGTTAAAAATGGGACTGTACAGCGTAATTCGTTGGCAATTGCCTATTGCGCCATTGGCTGCAAAAGAATATATGGACTTGTTTATTATACTTGGAATTGCTGGTGTAATTTATGGATCTATCCTGGCTTTGCGCCAAAAAGATTTGAAAAAATTATTGGCTTATTCCTCTTTGGCTCACGTCGGATTAATAGCCGCCGGTTCATACACTTTAACCCTTGACGGATTTCGTGGAGCGGTTTTACAAATGATAGCACACGGATTTGTTGTAGTTGGATTGTTTTTGGTTGCCGAAATTATTTTCAGAAGATACGAAACTAGAGCCATTGCAGAAATGGGGGGTATTCGCACGCAATCACCAAAATTTACCTCGATGTTTCTAATCTTGGTTTTGGCATCCGTTGCTTTGCCATCGACATTCAACTTTGTGGGAGAATTTACGGTGTTGTATAGTCTTTCTCAAATAAACATTTGGTTTGCACTTCTTGGAGGAACAACCATAATCTTGGGAGCTTATTATATGTTGAAAATGTTTCAGCACGTGATGTTGGGCGAAACCAATCCTAAAATATTCAAAGAAGTAACTTTCAACGAAGGCTTGTCTTTGGTCATTATCATCGCCGTTTTGTTCTTCTTTGGAATGTATCCAAAACCAATTATTGACTTGATTACACCAAGTCTCGAAAATATTTTAACTCAAGTAAACAGATTCAACTAAGTCAAATAAAAAAAATGAATACATTAATAGCTATAACAGGATTAGGTGTTTTATGCCTTTTATTTGAAATTTTAGATTTTAGAAAAGCCATTGTTCCCATAACGATTATTGGATTATTGGCCGTTCTTGGAATTACCTTTTCGGAATTTAACACTCCGGCAAGTTACTACAATAATATGATTGTGGTGAGCAAATTTTCCTCCGCATTTTCTGGTTTGTTTATTCTCCTCACCATTTTCTTGGTGGCTTTGGCCCACGATTTCTATGAAGATCATCAAACCAAAATCTCCGATTTTATTGCCATCAAAATATTTATGCTGGCCGGAGCAGTTGCTATGGTTTCTTTTGGAAACTTGGCGATGTTCTTTCTTGGAATCGAGGTTTTGTCTATTTCTTTATATATTCTTGCCGCAAGTAATAGAATGAATGTAAAAAGCAACGAAGCGGGAATGAAATATTTCTTGATGGGTTCTTTTGCTTCGGGGATTATATTGTTCGGAATTTGCCTGATTTATGGTGCTATGGGAACTTTTGACGTTGCCGAAATCACCGATTGGTCTCGTTCCGCCGAATTGCCAATTTGGTTTCCAATAGGAATTGCATTGGTTACCATTGGAATGCTTTTCAAAATTGCTGCCGTTCCTTTTCACTTTTGGGCGCCCGATGTTTACGAAGGCTCTCCTGCTTTAGTTACAGCAACAATGAGTACTTTGGTAAAAGTGGTTGCGGTTGCAACGCTTTATAAATTATTGACTGCAATGAATGCCGATATTTCTGATGCGTTTATCAACATCATTATTGTAATCTCGATTGCTTCGATGACTGTTGGGAATAGTATGGCATTGAAACAAACCAACGTTAAACGTATGTTAGCTTTCTCCGGGATTTCACACGCTGGTTTTATGTTGATGGCTTTGTTGAGCATCAGCAACTCAGCAGGGAATTTATTGTACTATGCTACCGCCTATTCATTGGCTGGAATTGCGGCTTTCACCGTGATTTTATACGTTTGTAAAAACAGGGATAACGAAGATATTGCCAACTTCAACGGATTGGGCAAAAACAATCCATTAATGGCGGCAGTGCTAACGGCATCTTTACTTTCGATGGCTGGAATTCCAATCTTTGCAGGGTTTTTTGCCAAATTGGTCTTGTTTAGCCAAACCATTCAGGCAGGTTATTTAGTGGTGGTTATTGCAGCGGTTATCAACT
>JBIKPM010000054.1:0-10303 GCA_044357435.1 Flavobacterium sp.
CAAATGTTGCCGGTGTTGCCACATTGATTCGGTCCTATTATCCAACATTGTCTGCCTCGCAGGTAAAACACATTTTGATGGATTCAGGCGTTGCAATTACCACTAATGTTATCGTTGGTGGAAACCCAGATGATAACCGTTCCTTTACCACTTTGTCTCAATCGGGGAAAATCGTAAATGCCTATAATGCTTTATTACTGGCTGAAAAAATGTCGAAAAATAAATAATCCAATCGCTATTGTATAATGGAAGGACTTAGGTTCTTCCATTTTTTATTGTATCTAATATGAGAAAAATCCTTTTACTTGCTGCAGTTTTAATGAATTTAGGCAATCTATTGGCGCAGAATTCAGGCTATTGGCAACAGCATGTTGACTATAAAATGGATGTTGTGATGGATGTGAAAAATTACCAATATAAAGGAAAACAGGAATTGATTTACACCAATAATTCTTCTGACACTTTGAAAAAAGTTTTTTATCATTTGTATCCAAATGCCTTTCAGCCCGGAAGTGAGATGGATGCCCGACTTCAAAGCATCAAAGACCCAGACGCCAGAATGGTCAATAAGATAAAAGAGGGTGACACCGAAATAAAAGTAAGCAGATTAAAAACTTTAAAACTTGACGAAATAGGATATTTAAATATTACAAATTTCAAACAAGACAACGTTGTTGCCAATACAAAAACGGTTGGAACCATCCTCGAAGTTACTTTGGCAAAACCCATTTTACCGCATTCTAAAACGACTTTCACCCTCGATTTTGACGGGCAAGTTCCGATACAGATTCGGCGTTCCGGAAGAAATAATATAGAAGGAGTTGAATTATCAATGGCACAATGGTATCCAAAAATAGCCGAGTTTGATTTTGAAGGTTGGCATGCCGATCCTTATATCGCAAGGGAATTTCACGGAGTTTGGGGAAATTTCGACGTGAAAATTACCATCGATAAGGACTATATTTTGGGTGGCACGGGTTATTTGCAAAACAAAAATGAAATAGGTCATGGTTACCAAGACAAGGGGATTGTCGTTAATTATCCAAAAAACACCAAAACCCTAACTTGGCATTTTTATGCGCCAATGGTACATGATTTTACTTGGGCTGCCGATAAAAATTACCTTCATGATGTGGTCAAAGGACCGAACAATGTCGATTTGCATTTTCTGTATAAAAACAATCCACAGATCATTGAAAACTGGAAAGCTTTGCAGCCAATGATGGTAAAAGTTATGAGTTTTTTCAACAAGACGGTTGGCGATTATCCGTATAAACAATATTCCTTTATTCAAGGAGGCGATGGCGGAATGGAATATGCCATGTGTACCTTGATGTTAGGAAATGGAACACTAGAAGGAATTTTGGAAACCGCAACCCACGAATTGGCGCATTCATGGTTTCAGCACCTATTAGCATCCAACGAATCGAAACATTCTTGGATGGATGAGGGTTTTGCAACTTATATTGAATATTTAGCCCTCAATGAAATGGCGACAAATAAAGAAGAAAACCCTTTTAAAGATGTTTATGCCACCTATTACAAACTAGCGACCTCCGGAAAAGAACAGCCTCAAACTACACATTCCGACCGCTTTGACGAAAACAGATTGTATAGCATTTCGTCGTATTACAAAGGCAGTATTTTCTTGTCCCAACTGGGATATGTTATCGGGCAAGACAAACTCGAAGAAACCCTAAAAAAATATTTTCAGGATTTCAAATTCAAACATCCAACACCTAACGACATTAAACGAACTGCCGAGCGTGTTTCAGGAGCCAACTTAGATTGGTATTTAACCGATTGGACACAAACTACCAACACAATCGATTATGGAATTAAAGAAATAAAAGAAGATAAAAATTCTACTAAAATTACTTTAGAAAGAATAGGTAGAATACCAATGCCTATTGATATTCTGGTCGAATATGCTGACGGTACAAAGGAGAGTTTTTACATTTCGTTGCGAATGATGAGTTTCGAAAAAGAAAATCCGAATCCAAGTATAAAAAGAACGGTTTTAAGCGATTGGGCATGGGCAAATCCCACGTATGAATTCACAATTTTAAGGCCAAAAAGCAGCTTAAAAAAGATAACCATTGACCCAAGTGGATTAATGGCTGATGTGAAGCAGACCGATAATACTTATGAGATAAAATAACGGTATTGTTTACTCCAGGAACTAGCTTAAATGCCGTAACATGTCGACCGTCATACTTTCTAAATTGAACTCGTGATGCCAGTTCCAATCTTCTCTCGCTTTGCTGTCATCAATACTGGCAGGCCAACTGTCGGCGATTGTTTGTCGAAAATCAGGTTGATACGAAACGGTGAATTCCGGAATGTGTTTCTTTATTTCGACGGCAATTTCAGCCGGTGTAAAACTCATGGCGGTCAAATTATAAGAAGAGTGAATCTTGATTTGTTCTGCAGGCGCCCTCATAATTCGAACGGCCGCATCAATGGCATCTTCCATGTACATCATCGGCATTTTGGTTTCTGCCGACAAAAAACACCTGTATTTTTTATCGGTTAATGCCTTATGATAAATGTCAACGGCATAATCTGTAGTACCGCCACCGGGGTCTGACGACCAACTTATTAATCCCGGATAACGCACGCTTCGCACATCAACACCAAAATGAGTATGATAGTATTCGCACCATCTTTCGCCGGCAAGTTTGCTGATGCCATAAACCGTTGAAGGCTCCATAATAGTGTACTGAGGGGTGTTCTCTTTGGGAGTTGTCGGGCCAAAAACGGCAATACTCGATGGCCAGAATATTTTTTTTATTTTCTTGGCTTTCGCCAAATTCAAAACGTGAAACAGCGAGTTCATGTTCAAGTCCCAAGCAAAAGCCGGGTTTTTTTCGGCTGTTGCCGAGAGTAATGCCGCCATTAAATAAATATCGGTAATGTGGTGCACCTCCACAAGATGCTCAATTTGGTTGAAGTCCAGTGCATTTACCACTTCAAAAATACCTGAATTAACCACCTCGTTATTCAACTTTCGAATATCGGAAGCAATGACATTGTCGCTCCCATACAGCTCCCGAAGTTTATGGGTGAGTTCAGTACCAATTTGCCCGCAAGCGCCTATAATCAATATTTTAGGATTCATATTGATGGGTTTTGTACTATAAAGATACCGAATTTATCCATATCCTAATAGCGCCCGTTCTTGTTTTATAGTTGTAAAAAATATTTCGTAAAATGTGAGAAACCGTAAACTTGTTTCATTGCGATGAGTTACGTTTGTATTTTAGTAAACGAATTCTTTATAAAAAAGGCTTGCATTGACCTTCGTTGTCGAAACTATTGTAGTACTTTGCTGAAATTGAATTGAAAAACGACGAAAATATAAATAACTATGGCAAATCCTAAAGACATTTTAGTAATAACAACCTCGGCTACCGATGGGTTGAAAGTAATAAAACATTTAAAACCAGTTTCAGCTCACGTAGTTGCTGGAACAAACTTGTTTAGCGACTTTTTAGGGGGTTTCTCGGATGTTTTTGGAGGACGCTCAAATTCTTACCAAAAGCAATTAACTTCTCTTTATAATGAAGCAATTGAGAGAATAAAATACAATGCACACGAAATTGGTGCAAATTGCGTGATTGGTTTGAGTATTGATATGGATGAAATATCAGGAAAGGGAAAATCAATGTTTATGCTCACCGCAATTGGTACTGCCGTTGTTATTGAAAAAGATGAAAAACCCAAAATATCATTAACTACAAATGAAAAATTTGAAAATGTAGGGATTGAAAGAATTAATAATTTAAGACAACGAAAAAATATTTTAAATAAAGCTATTAAAGAAACATTGGCTTATGACGATGAAACTTGGGACTTTATTACTTCAAATCAAGTAGATGAAATATTCCCATACATAATGAAATCAAATGAATCGTTTGACCCTGCATTTAATACAAAATTTATTAATTATATATCTGCATTGGATGAAGACAAAGCAATCGATTTATTATACAATCAAATTTTAAATGAAATAAGCAATAAGATTTCTATTTATTTATCTAATGTAATCAAAGAATTAAATTTGTTTGATTATAAAAGAACAATGATTTTACTTGAAAGTTCAAATTTCGAAAAACAAAAAATAGGCTTGATTATATCAAATTACGACAAACCCTTTTACGACAAAAATGATGTTGAGAATTTAAAAACTATCAAAAACTTCATACTAAACAATTTTAAAGAGAGAGGAAAAAAATCTATCAGACAAAAATCCTTATTAAAGGAAGAAAAAGAGATTTGGAAGTGCACTGAATGTGGAAGTGATTCAAACAATGATATTGGAAAGCCTTGTAGTAATTGTTTTAAAGACATTTATGGTTTTATAAATACCGAAATAAACCCTAAAGAAGCGGTTGCTATGATTGAGCAAAAAATAGATTTAATCAATGAATATTTAGCGTAAACAACCATTAAAAATTATGAAATGTTTATTATTTTTTTCCTCCACTTCGAAGTCTCCTGACTTCGTAAGTATCATAAAATATCAAAGCTCCTAGCCTTCAAAAGGCTAGGAGCTTTTTTTAACCAAAAACATCCAACACCAAAAAAATCATCCCTGTTTTCTGCCGCTAGGCCATCCATTCTTATTCTAATGTTCGGATTCGTAAATGTCAATTTACTTCGTAACTTTGCGCCTTAATGCAATCACAAATGAAACACCCATGACATAGTTCATGACACACAAGCAGATGATTGTGGGTGTTCCACCTGACCGATAAAAAACAAATAGTAAAGACAGATGAAACTTAAAATACCCTATTTCCTTTTTCTGGTTTTTGTCCTGTATTCGTGTAAAAACGAAAAACAAAACCGTCAAGCCGAGAACAAAAAAAACCTCAAAAAAAAGGAAATCATTTTTGAGAACATCAATAAAGGCTGGGTTTTTAATGCCAATCCCCTTAACGCAACCTCACAAGCCAGCACCTTGTCATGGAACGAGTGGCGTTTATTTTTGGACGAATTAAATCAAAAACCCAAGAAGACTATTGGCGCTTTCCAGAAAAAATCAACTGAACTTTCCAAAAAGGCGATGGCATTAAATGACAATATTCCTATTGCATTCAGTACACCACCAATAAAAAGCAGAATAGCCGCCTTACTGTCCAAAGTGAGAATGCTGGATTTATTTATCCATTTGGACAATATCCCAGATCAGAAAGTCCTCGTTTTTATTGCTGAAATTAATACCGAATTGGCTTCCTTGCAAAATCAAATGGATAAGATTGTTCAAAAAAGTAAAATTCCCCTTGAAGAAGGCGAGTCCGATTTGATAAAAATGCTGGATACCACAAGAGCCATTCCAAACGTAGTAATCGATAAAAATCTGCCGCGCGTTGAGTAAAACAACTTTATACAACACTTACGACAACTCGCCTAAAGTCAAGCAAATTGTCGCTGGTTTACAACAACCTGAACAAAAAATGCACCTCAACGGATTGATTGGATCCTCACTTTCGTTTGTCGTGCAATCCCTTTTTAAAAAAACCGAAACCCGAGGCGTAGCCGAACAGAGCGCAGCTAAACCGTTCTTGGTTATTCTAAACGATAAAGAAGAAGCGGCCTATTATTTGAACGATTTGGAGCAAATGATTGGAGATCAAGACGTGCTTTTTTATCCCGGTTCCTACCGTCGCCCGTACCAAATTGAAGACACCGATAATGCCAATGTCCTGCTTCGGGCCGAAGTGTTGAACCGCATCAATTCCCGCAAGAAACCCGCCATTATTGTCAGCTATCCCGAAGCGCTTTTCGAAAAAGTGGTCACCCGAAAAGAATTGGACAAAAACACCTTGAAAGTGGCAGTTGGCGATAAAATTCCCATTGATTTTATCAACGAAGTTTTGTTCGAATACGAATTCAAAAGAGTCGATTTTATCACGGAACCCGGCGAATTTTCGGTTCGTGGCGGAATTGTCGATGTGTTTTCTTTTTCGAATGATAATCCGTACCGAATCGAGTTTTTTGGTAACGAAGTCGACAGCATTCGAAGTTTTGATGTGGAAACGCAATTGTCCATTGAAAAACAGAAAAAAATCACGATTATTCCCAATGTAGAAAATAAATTCTTTCAGGAAAATAGGGAGAGTTTCTTGGAATACATCAACAATCAAACGGTTCTATTTATCCAGAATACGGATTTGCTTTTCTCTAAATTGGATAAACTTTACGCAAAAGCCACTGACATTTTCGAAAATCTGAATGCTACCGTAAATCACGTTGCACCCGAACAATTGTTCTTGAACCGAACCGAATTCATCAAGAAAAGCCTCGATTTTTCGATTGTGGAATTGAGTTCAAAGCCCATTTATAAAACCAAAATCTCTTTCGATTTTCACATCAAACCGCAACCTTCTTTCAACAAACAATTTGATTTATTGCTGAATAATTTGAATGAGAACCATTTCAACGGTTACAAAAATTATTTGTTTTGTTCCAATGATGCCCAAGCCAAACGGTTTCACGATATTTTCCAGACTTTGGACGAAGCCAATTCCGAAAATATTCGCAAGCAATACAACACGGTTGTGTTGCCCTTATACCAAGGATTTATTGACGAAGAAAACCAAATTGCCTGTTATACCGATCACCAAATTTTTGAGCGGTACCATAAATTCAGCATCAAAAGTACTATTTCGAAGAAGCAAAACATTACTTTAAAAGAGTTGACCACTTTGTCCGTTGGCGATTATGTGACGCATATCGATCACGGAATTGGGCGATTTGGTGGCTTGCAAAAAATTCAGGTGGAAGGCAAAACCCAAGAAGCAATAAAACTCGTTTATGCGGATAATGACATTGTCTATGTGAGCATTCATTCGCTGTACAAGATTTCGAAATACACCGGAAAAGACGGAACACCGCCTAAAATTTATAAACTCGGTTCGAATGCTTGGAAGATTCTGAAGCAAAAAACCAAGGCGCGTGTCAAACATATTGCGTTCAATTTGATTCAATTGTATGCCAAAAGAAAATTGGAAAAGGGATTCCGTTTTGCGCCCGACAGCTATTTGCAAAACGAATTGGAAAGTTCCTTCATCTACGAAGATACGCCTGACCAAACTAAATCGACGGCGGAAGTCAAAGCTGATATGGAAAGTGACCGACCGATGGATCGCTTGGTTTGTGGCGACGTAGGTTTTGGAAAAACCGAAGTTGCCATTCGAGCCGCTTTCAAAGCCGTGGACAACTCAAAACAAGTGGCGGTTTTAGTTCCCACAACGATTTTGGCGTACCAGCATTATAGAACTTTTACCGAAAGGCTGAAAGATATGCCGGTTTCTGTGGGTTATCTAAACCGTTTTAGGACCGCCAAACAAAAAGCAGAAACGCTCCAACAGTTAGCCGAAGGAAAACTCGACATCGTCATTGGAACACACCAATTGGTCAACAAAAATGTAATTTTCAAAGACCTTGGATTGTTGATTGTCGACGAGGAACAAAAATTTGGCGTCAACGTAAAAGACAAACTCAAAACCATCGCTGCCAATGTCGATACCTTGACATTAACGGCTACGCCAATACCGAGAACCTTGCAGTTTTCGTTGATGGCGGCTAGAGATTTATCCGTAATTACAACTCCTCCACCCAATCGGTATCCCATCGAAACTAATGTGGTTGGGTTTAGCGAAGAGTTGATTCGAGATGCAATTTCCTATGAAATTCAGCGCAACGGACAGGTTTTCTTCGTTAATAACCGAATAGAAAACATTAAGGAAGTCGCAGGAATGATTCAGCGATTGGTTCCTGATGCGAGAGTAGGAATTGGTCATGGTCAGATGGAAGGTGCTAAATTAGAGGAATTGATGCTGGCATTTATGAACGGTGAATTCGATGTTTTGGTTGCCACAACTATTATCGAAAGCGGTTTGGATGTTCCGAATGCAAATACGATTTTTATCAATAATGCAAATAATTTTGGACTTTCCGATTTGCACCAAATGCGGGGTCGAGTGGGACGTAGCAACAAGAAAGCATTTTGCTATTTTATTTGTCCGCCGTATTCGGCGATGACGGATGATGCCCGAAAACGAATTCAGGCATTGGAACAATTCTCCGAATTGGGAAGCGGTTTCAACATTGCAATGAAGGATTTGGAAATTCGTGGAGCGGGAGATTTATTGGGTGGCGAACAAAGTGGCTTCATCAATGAAATTGGTTTTGATACCTACCAAAAAATCATGAACGAAGCCATCGATGAATTGAAGGAAAACGAATTCAAGGATTTGTATGAAAACGAAGATAGCGGAGTCGAAAAAGAATATGTAAAAGACCTGCAAATCGACACTGATTTTGAATTGTTGTTTTCGGATGAATATATTAATAATGTCACGGAGCGTTTGAGTTTGTACAACGAACTGGGTAATGTGAAAAACGAAGAAGAATTGGTTGTTTTCCAAAATAAATTGATTGACCGTTTTGGTCCGATGCCGCCAAGAGCCCTAGCGTTGATGAATAGCATTCGCATCAAATGGATTGCTACCAAAGTCGGAATCGAGAAATTAGTAATGAAAAAAGGCAAGATGATTGGCTATTTTGTGGCGGATCAAAACTCGGATTTTTATACTAGTAAACGCTTTCATCAAGTGATTCAGTTTGTGCAAAAAAATAGTGCTATTTGTGTAATGAAAGAAAAACAAACGCCAGCGGGTTTGCGTCTTTTATTAACTTTTGATAATGTAAAAACAACTCGAAGAGCTTTGGAATTAATGGAGATGTTGGGAAAGGATTAAAAGATTGTAATTCAAATTGAAGGTTTGTAAACTTTATTTTATAAATTAGCTGTGTTATAATACGTTTTCAAGATAATTGACGGTGATACTGGGATTGAGAAAAAACAATATACCTTTGTAGAAAAAAGAATAATGTCTAATAAAAGTACACATAATCAAAACCAATTAAGGGATTATTCTTCTTTATTTTCTAGAAGTGTTGCTGAACTTTGGATGAAATCCAACTTTGATTCAATTGATTATAAAATTGAACGTTACGATATAAAATGGCAAAATTCAGAGAATGCTACTTATTTAGATTACCTTAAGTATGTATATCAAATTCTTGAAAAAAATTACCAAAACGAATATGTTTTTAAAAATTCATTTTTGAATGATTGGTTAATCAATGAAATTGGACATAATAACACCAAAGTTTTTAATGAATTTAGAGTTGGTAATGCAGTAGCAGATTTAGTTATGTTTAATGGGAAATCAAAAGTATTTGAAATCAAAACAGAATTTGATTCTACCAAACGTTTGAATTTACAAATCGAAAATTATAGTAAAGCATTCAATCAAATTTTTTTAATTGTTCCAGAAAGTAAATTGTCAGTTTATTCAAAATTTGACAAAAGTATTGGATTGATATCTTTTAATAGCAATGAAAAATCTGAAAGATTTACTCTTCAAAGAGATGCGATTACAAATTACGAAGTTGATTCCGAAACGATAATGAAAGTTCTTCATACAAATGAATATAAATCGATTGTAAAATCTTTTTATGGAGAATTACCTGTTATGACTAGTTTTAATCAATATAATGTCTGTAATGAGCTTATAAAGAAAATCCCAAATAATGAATTAAATATAAAATTCATTGAAAAAATGAAAAGTAGGTATTTGGAAAATGTTCTATCCAATCGTTATTACAAAGAATTTAATCAAATAAGCCTAGCGCTTAAATTAAACAAGAAAGACAGGGAAATTATGATTAAAAATCTAAAATCACCAATAAAATCTTAAACTATGTATTATCCCTTTTTAAGAGCAAGGCAGTTTGAGCTTATAACTTTAAGAGAATTAGCAATTGAAGGGGTTACACAAGATTATATCATTCCTATACTTGAGCCTGTAAAATTAACATTTAACAATCTAAATCTTGCTTATAAAGTTTTTGAAGAACGCAATCAAAATGTGTATTTAATAGTAAATCCATCTGTTGGTGAATTGATTGGTGATAACGACCATTATTTAGATTACTTGAATGAGTTGAACAATGAAATAGTTTTTCCTGCATTCCATTATCGAAATAATAACAGAAGCAACTTTGAATATATTACTCAAAGTATAAATAAATATGGGTTAAATCAATGTATGCTGATTTGCAAAAATGACATCAGTGAAAACGATGAGGAATTTAGAACATTAGCACAATTATCACAAATTGCAGTTATAAATATTGAAGATCCATCTAGAAATAGAGCATTACATAGATTCGTGCAAGGTCTTGGAAAAATTTATATAAGATTAGATGATTTATTTGAAAAACA
>JBIKPM010000259.1:0-3541 GCA_044357435.1 Flavobacterium sp.
ACTGCATTCAGCGCAATTGATATTTTCAAGATATTTTTTTTGGGTGTATTGTCAGATACTTTTATTTTTGTTTTGGCAAGTGGATTCTTGTGGCTTTATCTCATTTTTATATCCAATTCGAAATACATAAAACCAATGGGATACATTGTTTTCGGGGCTTTGTTATCCCTCTTAATCTATGTTTCCTTTTTTAATACCATCCTCAACGAATATGGAGGTGCTTTGCCTCAAATAGGCATCAGTTTCATAGCCATAAAAACAGTCTTATTTGGATTATTGCTCTTTCTTCCAAAATATCGAAGTAAAATAAGATTTTGGCTTTTCACGTTTGTACTTTTCTTGTACGTATTACTTATTCTGCAAAATGCAATAAGTGAATACTTTTTCTGGAATGAATTTGGAGTGAAATATAATTTCATCGCGGTTGATTATTTGGTTTACACCAATGAAGTTATTGGGAATATTATGCAATCTTATCCAGTTATCCCTTTGTTTTCGGGCTTGTTTATAATAGCAGCATTGGTCACTTATTTTATTGTGAAAAGATCAAAGCATTTTATTGAAATGATTCCAACTTTTGCCGAAAAAATTAAAATATCCGGGATTTATTTGCTCTTATTTGCATTTTCATTATTATCAATTCCCTTTTTGTCTACTAAGGAAAATTCGCAAAACATCTTTTCCAATGAACTGCAAGCCAATGGTATTTATAAATTCTATTTGGCATTTATGAACAGTGAATTGGATTATTTTAAATTTTACAAAACACTGTCCGAAGAAGAGGCTTATGTCATACTAAACCAACAAATACCTAACACTTCGGGCACAACAACTTTAAGAGAAATAAAAAGTGATGTTGCCGAAAATCATAAAAATGTGGTTTTAATTACCATCGAAAGTTACAGTGCTGAATTCATGAAAATGTATGGTAATGAAAAAAATCTAACGCCTTTTTTAGATGATTTAGCTACAAAGAGTTTAGTATTCACAAACCTTTATGCCGTAGGGAACCGAACTGTTCGTGGACTTGAAGCGGTAACGTTATGCTTGCCACCAACGGCCGGGGAGAGTGTCGTAAAAAGAGTCGACAATAAAGACAAATTTTCGACAGGAAGTATTTTTAAACAAAAAGGATATAAAGTAAAATATTTATATGGTGGCGATGCTTTCTTTGATAATATGCAGGACTTTTTTGGTGGAAATGGCTATGACATTGTGGACAAAAAAACGTTTCAGCCTGATGAAATTACCTTCCAAAATATTTGGGGCGTTTGCGATGAAGATATGTACAACAAAGCGATAAAAGTGATGAATGAAGAGGCAAAGAAAAACAAACCTTTTTTCAATCACATCATGACGGTGAGTAACCACCGACCATTCACCTACCCTAATAACAAAATTGATATTCCTGGTGATGCAAAATCTCGTGAAGGTGGTGTGAAATATACCGATTATTCCATGCGAAAATTCTTTGAAATGGCAAAAAAACAACCTTGGTTTGATAATACTATTTTTGTTATTCTGGCCGATCATTGTGCGTCAAGCGCTGGGAAGACAGAACTTCCTTTAGATAAATATAGAATTCCGGCACTAATTTATGGTCCTAATTATATTAAACCCGCTCATTATACCAATTTAATGTCACAAATAGATGTGATGCCTACGGTTTTTGGATTGTTGAATTTTAATTACCAAAGCAAATTCTTTGGACAAGATGTTTTGAAATCCAATTATAAACCGAGAGCTTTAATCGCAACTTATCAGAATTTAGGCTTGCTGAAAGCCAATGTTTTAACCATCATTTCTCCAAAACAACAAGCCAAACAACTACAATTGACGTTGGTGCCAAATCCTAAAATAGGAATTGATTTTCAGCTATTTTATGACGAAAAACCTTTGGATAAGGCAAGACCTGATTTAATCAATGAAACCATTTCTTACTATCAAACTGCTTCGGATATGTTGAAGAAAAAGAAATATCAAAAATAAAATAGTATGTTTCGTCACAAAGGAAAAAATAGGACTTTCATCCATAATTTGCGTTTGGCGACTTTACTTTCCTTTGTAGCTGGAACAGTCAATATTACAGGTGTTTTAGCCGTAAAAACCTTAACAACTAATGTTACAGGGCATTTTGCCTATTTTGCAGAAGAATTTATGCTCCATAAATATACGACTGCAATTGTATTTTTCATTTTTACCATTTTCTTTTTGATTGGTTCCTTTACTTCAAACTTTTTGGCTGAAATCGTTTCAAAAAAACATCCTGAATTATCCCATGTAATTCCAATTGCATTAGAAGTCACAGTTTTATTCCTTGTTGGATTTTTTGGTTCTCAATCAGATTTATCTACTTTTGAAGGTAAATGGATTACTTTTGCTATGCTTTTTGCAATGGGAATTCAAAATTCTTTAGTAACCAATATTTCTAATTCGACGGTTAGGACTACCCATTTAACTGGACTTTTTACCGATTTGGGAATAGAATTATCTCAATTATTTTTTTATAAAAAACCTGAAGAAACCAAAAGACTAAAAACCAATATTTATTTGAGGCTATCTATTATTACCTTTTTTTTTATTGGTTGTTTTTCTGGTGGATTTGCGTATCGTTTTCTTGAAATGAAGACACTTTTTATAGGGGTGTTTTTTCTTTTGATAGCTCTTTTATACGATTACATTAGATTGCAATTTTTTGTAATTAAAAGGAAAAAGTTGAATAACTAGTTTAAAGCATACCATTGTATTTCCTCACAAACCATTCTGAAGCCAGTGAAATGGCAATTAAAACCAATAACCAAACCCAATCAATTAAAGGAGATTTGGTGACAATTTCTTTTTGAACTGCTTTATAATTTTGATTTTCCAAAAGTGTTTTAATTAAAGCCTCTACTTGGTACGGATAGTGAACCGTAGCTTGTGTTTGCGTTGACAATTGGGACAATTTCTCCACATCTGGATTGACAAATTGTTTTTCGATATCAAAATCAAGAATTTCAAAATGGCTTGAATAAGTTGTTTTTGAATTTAATTCTTTTACATTAAAATTATATTGTCCCGCCAAAAGTCCGTCAAGATTGACTTTAAAAGAGTTGTTACCCTTTAATAAATCATAGTTTTTGGTCTGCTTTGTTTTGATATTAGAAACCGAAATAGTCAAACGAGCCTTTTCATCAAATTCATAGTTTTTATTGAAATACTGAGCCGAAATTTCTATTGATTCACCTGAATTATAGAAATTCTCATGATTCACAACCAATGATTTTTTTGAATTATCGGAAGACAAAAACTGAATGATTTTATCGATAAAAACATCAAATTTTTCAAATGATTGATTGTCAATGTGACTTTGCAAACGCCATTTCCAAAGGTTTTCACCCAAAAGAAAAGCCGAACGTTTTCCCTGATTTTCGGCGAATGCCAATAGAGGTGAATTTGTTGCGATGTTTCTGATTTTCGACGAAAGCAAGGTAGAAACAGTTCCATTTGTGGTTACCGTTCCAAAAGGATTTTGCAAAGGCGGAAAGTTTTCAAAACCCAG
>JBIKPM010000260.1:0-3509 GCA_044357435.1 Flavobacterium sp.
AAATTTTAAAATTATTTATTGATTAATTGAAAAACGACTTCGTCTTTATAGACGCCATTTACCAATGTCCAGTCTTTTTTTGTTCCTGCTTTTTGGAAGCCAAATTTAGTAAAAAGTGCAATACTATCATTATTTTCAATGCTAATATTTGCATACAATTGATGTAAATTAAGATGGTAAAAAGAATACCGAATCAACAGTTCTAGCGCTTCAGAACCAATATTCTGTTTTCTGTTTTCATTTCCTTGAATCACGATTCCCACTCCTGCCCTATTGTTTTTGGGATCAAAATCAAACAAATCGATTAATCCCAAAGCCGGAAAATCTTGGTCTTGGCAAATCGCCAACCGCAATTGTTTGGCTTCATAAATATCCTGATGGGCATTTTCGAGGTATTGCTTCACCAAAAACCGACTGTAAGGAGTTTGCGTATTGCTTACTTCCCAAATACTTTGGTCATTTTCCATAGCATAAACAAACTCCAAATCGTTGGGTTCGAGTGCGCGGAGGTAAATGTTGTCGCCTTTTAAAGTTATCATTTTAATTTGGTTTTGAGGCGCCAAATTGGCACCTCAAGTTAAAAAATAGTTTTTTTTAAGAAGTTGGATTTTAACCATTAAGGTAATTAAGCCTCATTAAGAATAAGGCAAAACTTAATTTCCTTAATTTCCTTAATTTCCTTAATTTCTTAATGGTTTAAATATTTGTAAATTAATTTTTTTACTTTTCAAATAACACCGAGAAAAACCAAAAGAAATTTTTTTTCTAAATCTCAATTTCTCCTTTAAAAACAAATTCCGCAGGCCCTTTCAAGAAAACATTGGTAAACTGTCCATTATTTTCATCAAAAGAAACTTCTAATTTTCCGCCTTCAACATTCAAATGTATGGATGTAGCATTGGTTTTTCCAATAGCATTCATCGCAATGGCCGCGGCTGTTGCACCGGTGCCACACGAAAGTGTTTCGTCTTCAACACCTCTCTCATACGTGCGAAGCGAGAAAGTATCACCGTTTATTTGTTTTACAAAATTAACATTACTTCCTGTTACTCCATATAATTGACCGTATCGAATGGCGGCTCCGTTGTCTTTTATGTTATAATTTTCCAAATCTTCTACCAATTGTACGTGATGAGGCGAACCCGTGTTTAGAAACACATAATCAGGCGTAATTTTTACATTGGCAACATCAATCATTTGCAAGGAAACCATGTCATCATCAGCTATTGTGGCGTGATGCAAACCATCCGTTGCGATGAAAGTACAACTATTCTTAATCACGTTCAGCATTTTGGCGAAAGCCACCAAACAACGTCCACCATTGCCACACATAGAACTTTGGTTTCCGTCAGAATTGAAATAGACCATTCTGAAATCAGTGTCAGCATCATTTTCCAATAAAATAAGTCCGTCTCCACCTATTCCGAAACGCCTGTCGCACAAATGTGCAATAAGTTGGACATTTTCCTTTGGAAAAAATTGAGTTCGATTATCAATCATTACAAAATCGTTTCCGGTGCCTTGGTATTTATAAAATTCTAGTTGCATTATATTGTCTTATTAAGTGCAACAAAAATACAACTAATAGATTGTTATTAAAAAGAAATAATTCTTACGACTAAAGTGTTTTTAAAAATAATTACTTATCTTTGACGTTAGTATTTTAAATTCAAACTGTGATCAAAAGCTTTAAAGATAAGGAAACAGAAAAAATTTGGAATGGAATTCAGTCGAGAAAATTACCAAGTGAAATTCAGAATGTTGCAAGACGAAAATTAAGAATGATTAATAACGCTCAAGATGTCGTTGACCTTAAAATTCCGCCAGCAAACCATTTAGAAAAATTAAGCGGGAATTTATCAGGATTTTATAGCATCCGAATTAATAATCAATGGAGAATTATTTTTAAATGGGAAAACGATACCGCTTTTGAAGTACAAATTGTAGATTATCATTAAAATTAAAAAATATGGAAAAATTAAAAAACATACATCCTGGTGAAATTTTAAAAGAAGAATTTCTTAAACCATTAGGAATTAGCGCTTATCGCTTGTGCAAAGACACTTTTATTCCGCAAACAAGAATTAGTGAAATTATAAAAGGAAACCGCAGAATTACTGCAGATACCGCTTTGAGGCTTTCTAAATATTTAGGAACCAGCGCAAAATTTTGGCTTGGACTTCAAGATGATTATGATTTAGAAGAAGAAAACAATTCTAAAAAACATAGTTTTGAAAATATCAAACCCATCGAAAACAACGCAGCCTGACAGCGATAATGCTACCTTTTACATTGATTTTTTTTAAACCCAGTCAGGATTTTAAATCCTGACCGGGTTTAATTTTTTCATTCCTTTATAAACTTACTCTTAAAATCTTTCCCAATACGGATGACGTATACCCCTTTAGACAACTTGCAAGCATCGATACCACTTGCTGTTGCTAGTATTCCTTTGGCAACAACTCTTCCTAAAGTATCTATTATGGAATAAAAACTATCTAGTTGCTCATTAACGTTATTGCTATCTAAGAGATTACTTTGTGTCTTTTGCAAATTATTTTTCTTTGTAACTTCGTGGCTATTTCATTTTTTTAGTGGTAAATCCCCAAATATTAATGAAATGTTAATCATTGTTAAAGAACGTTAAACTGTTTTTGTGAAATATGAAAATCTATATTTTTGCGTTGAATAACATTAAAAACATACTATCATGAATCGAATTTCAAATCTATTTCTAGTATCATTGTTAAGCGGAGTTACTACACTGGGCGCATACAAATTGTTGTTTGAAAACAATGGATACTTTTCCGCAAACAGAGCCTCAATTGTTACCGATGCTCCAAACTCCTTTGGACGAAATGTTGGACTATCCGCTGAAGCTATCGATTTTACCGAAGCGGCAGACAAGACTATTCACACTGTGGTTCACGTAAAAAATGTTTCCCGACAAACCATAAATAATCCTTTGATGGAGTTTTTCTACGGCTTTGGCGGACAACAATCACAAGAACAAGTCGGAACAGGTTCTGGCGTAATTATTTCTGAAGATGGGTATATTGTCACCAATAACCATGTGGTGAAAAACGCCTCTGAAATTGAAATTACGCTCAACAACAAAAAATCATATCCAGCGAAACTTATCGGAACGGATTCAAAAATGGATATTGCCTTATTAAAAATAACGACTGACGAAAAATTGCCTTATTCTGCTTTTGCCAATTCTGATTCGGTAAAAATTGGCGAATGGGTTTTGGCGGTTGGAAACCCTTATAATTTAACCTCAACCGTAACCGCAGGAATTGTTTCGGCCAAAGCCAGAAATTTAGATACAGGAGGTATCCAATCTTTTCTTCAAACGGATGCCGCCGTTAACCCCGGAAATAGTGGTGGCGCCTTAGTAAATACAAGAGGGGAACTCATCGGAATCAATACCATGATTTCGTCACCAACAGGAAGTTACACAGGATATTCTTTTGCGATTCCTTCTAATATTACCCGAAAAATAATCG
>JBIKPM010000261.1:0-3492 GCA_044357435.1 Flavobacterium sp.
GAACCCGAGGAATACACCGTGATTTTCAAGATAAAATCAAAAAATATTTTGCAGTTTAAATCCGCATCGACCGAGTTGTCAAAAATTGATGTATTCCCTGAAGAATTTAACAACAAAAAATTCATTAACGCTAAATTTCAGGAATTAGATAGTGAAGAAATATATTTGAAAATTGAGGTGATTACTACCGATTTTTGGTCAGCATTAAAAATTGCTCATCAACTTATCAGTGAATCAATAGAAATTAATATTTTACATCAATCTGAACACAAAATTGTACTTGAAAATCAAGCTTTAATTTATCATTGTAACAGTAAAAGGTATAGAATGGAAACATTAGATAACACTTTAGATGGTTATTATGACTATAACGAAAATGAATTTTCAAGGTTTATTTTTAATTACAGAAATATTAAATCTACAACAGCAAGGGAAAAATTAAGATCTGCTATTCGATTTTATAAATTAGGGAACGAATCTATTGAACTTGAACATAAAATTTTAAATTATTGGATTGGTTTTGAGCAACTTTTTTCGGCAATTAATAGTGATGAAGATTCGATCAAAAGAATTAAAAAGTTCTATGTCACTTTAAGTTGCTGTTTCTATTTACAAAGAAGAGTGAATTATTTACTCATCATTTGTGAAAATAAAAACATAAAATTTGCTGGAAGTAAATTAGAAGTTAGTAATTTAAAAAATGGATTAATGGATACAATTACTTTTGAGAATTCAGACCCGTTAATTGAAAAAAGATTAACAAGATATGTCAATTGTTTTAATTCAAACCATAAAATCAAAGAAGATTTAGAACTTCATAAAACAAGATTAGATTTACATTTAACAAGGATTTATAAAATAAGAAATGAATTAGTTCACGAAGGCAAAACAAGTGTAGATTTGAATCAATTAGCAAGTCATTTAAGACATTATTTACTGTTTTCAATTGAACAAATTACTAATGAATTAAACGAAAATATTGTTTTAAATCAATTAGATGATGTTTTTATCTACTTTGAAAATTTATTTAATAAAATTATAAAGGCAAATAATATTGAGGAAGTTTTTACAATCAAAGAGTTTAAAGGTTATATGGAATAGTCTTTTTTAATAATCAAAATACAACAAATGCCCAACAAATGGAAAACATATAAACTCGGAGAAGTAGCAACTTTACAAAGAGGTTTTGATTTACCAAATACAAAAAGGACTGATGGCAAATACCCTGTAATTGCTGCATCTGGCTTTAGCACTTGGCACAATGAATTTAAAGTAAAAGCACCCGGAGTGACCACTGGACGTTCTGGCACTTTAGGACAAGTTCACTATGTTAAAGATGATTTTTGGCCACTTAACACTTCTTTATGGGTAAAAGATTTTAATGGAAATGACGAAAGATTTATTTATTATTTTCTTCAAACCTTAAATTTTGAAGAATATAATTCAGGAACAAGTGTCCCAACATTAAACAGAAACGATGTTCATAAATTAGATGTTACAATCCCAGATATACCCGAACAAAAATCCATAGCCTCCCTCATCTCCGCCATAGACGACAAAATAGAGAACAACCTCGCCATCAACAAAACCCTCGAGGAAATGGCAATGGCATTGTACAAACACTGGTTTGTGGATTTTGGCCCGTTTCAGGACGGCGAATTTGTAGAAAGTGAATTGGGGAGGATTCCTAAGAGATGGGAAGTCCTCAGTTTACAAGATGTTTCAACTTTAACTGCTGGAGGAGATAAACCAAAAAATTATTCGAATCATAAAACTGAAGATTGTGGCATTCCTATTTATTCAAATGGAATAACCAATGAAGGGCTTTTTGGGTACACTGACATAGCTAGAATAAAAGAAGAAAGTATAACAGTTTCAGCAAGAGGAACTATTGGTTTTGTTTGTTTAAGATTAGAACCTTATTTACCAATTGTTAGATTAATAGCTGTTGTTCCAAAGAAAGAAATAGTTTCTAGTAAATATTTATTCTATTGGTTAAAAAGCCAAAATATTAATGGTAATGGCACCACTCAACAACAGTTAACCGTTCCAGATTTTAAAGTTACAAATGTTCTTGTTCCTCAAATTGAGTTAATAAATGCTTTTACAGAAATAGTTAACCCATATTATGAAAAAATTAATTCTAATAAAATAGAAAACCAAAACCTAACCCAACTTCGCGACACGCTATTGCCGCAATTAATCAGTGGTGCTGTGCGGTTGAAGGAGTTTCGGGAGTAAGAATTTGTAATTCCCTCTTTTTGTCATTCCCCTTTTTGTCATTCCGACGCAGGAGGAATCACATAACGAGAGCAAGAATGGTGAGCAACTAATTTGAGCAACAAACGTGAGCAACTGATGAGATTTCTCCCTTTGGTCGAAATGACATAAGAGAGTCGTGAGCAACTAGCGTGAGCAACTGATGTGATTTCTCCCATTGGTCGAAATGACATAAGAGAGTCGTGAGCAACAAACGTGAGCAACCCCCCTTTTGTCATTCCGACGCAGGAGGAATCACATAACGAGAGCAGGTAAAGTGAGCAACAAACAAGAGCAACAGATGAGATTTCTCCTTCGTCGAAATGACAAACAAAATAGGAGCAACTATGGTGAGCAATAAACAAGAGCAACTGATGAGATTTCTCCCGTTGGTCGAAATGACAAAAAAGGGTCGAAAAAATAAATAATTAAAAAAAGTAATAGCCGTAATTATGAATAACATTATGTTCGACCATACCGAAGGCTATCATACTTATTATGTTTATATCATTACCAATAAATATCGTTCCACCTTTTATGTGGGAATGACCAATAATTTACCCCAACGATTACAGCAGCATAAATCAAATATTGAAAAAGGAATAAAAACTTTTGCCTCAAAATACAACATCGAGTTTTTGGTTTATTATGAAAAGTTTACTTGGGTGCAACAGGCTATTGCTAGAGAAAAGGAAATTAAAGGCTGGCGTAGAGATAAAAAATTAGATTTAATAAGAGGATTTAATTCTAAATTTGAGTTTTTGAATCATCATTTCATCAAGGATTGGGAAGCTCCTCTTGGGTCGGAAGGATAAAAAGAATGAATGAAGAGTAACCGTTTATTGTTGTTGTGTTTGTCATTCCTCACTCCCTTTGTCATTCCGACGCAGGAGGAATCTCATAACGAGAGCAAGAATGGTGAGCAACAAACGTGAGCAACTGATGTGATTTCTCCCTCTGGTCGAAATGACACAAGAGAGTCGGAATATGATAAAGGATAACAAAAAATAGTATTGGATGACAACAGAAGCAGTAATAGAGCAAGCCACTATTGAATGGCTCCAAGATTTGGGCTATACGCACGTAAAAGGTAACGAATTGCCCCAAAATGCCAATGCTGTAATCCTGAAAGACCAATTGCGGGAATTTATTGTGAAGCAATATCCGCAAATGCCCGCCGAAATTCAAGACCTAGCCGTGGCGGACTTCTGCAACAATGCGGGTGCCGATATT
>JBIKPM010000262.1:0-3476 GCA_044357435.1 Flavobacterium sp.
ACAAAGCGGCGCTCGATGTTTCGCGAGTTTTCATGCCCGGACAAGCTTACGTCGCCTTATCGCGTTTGCGCTCGTTAAACGGCTTGATTTTGCTTTCTCCGCTTCAAATGAACGGGATTTCTAACGATCAGGACGTGATGGATTATGCGCTCAACAAAGCAACCGAAGAAGTTTTGGAGAATTCGTTGCAAGTAGAAACCAGAAACTTTATTCATAATTTCCTGCATAGTAGTTTCGATTGGAGTGATTTGGCACAGGAATGGCGCAATCATAAATTCAGCTACGACGATAAAGGGGAAGGTTCGGCCAAATCAAAACATGCTATTTGGGCAAGCAAACAAACCGAAGCCATTGAATCACTTTTGGATGCATCCAAAAAGTTTATTTCTCAATTGAATAGGCTTTTTAGCCAAAAAACAGTCGATTTAAATCATGTTTCAGTTAGAATACAAGCGGCTTACAATTATTTTATAGTCCCAATGGACAATTTGGTTTTCGAAATCCTTTGGAAAATCGAAGAAGTAAAACGCATCAAAAAGGTAAAAGCTTTTTACGACGAATTGGTCGTACTCGAAGAGTTTCAAATCAAGGCCGTTTTACAACTTATGAAGGCCAAACTACTGATAGAAACCGTTGTTCAAGGCGATACTATTTCGAAAGAAAGATTATCTTCGGAAGAGATTAAAAATTACAAAGCTAATAAACTAAAAATCATTCAAGAAGAATTTAAGAACGTAAACATAACCCTGATCGAAGACGAAGCCGATTTAGAACGTTACAATTCTAAAAAGAAAGCCCCTAAAGAACTCAAGAAATCGACCGTTCAGGAAACCTACGAACTGTGGCTCGAAAAGAACTCGATTAAGGAGATTGCTGCTATTCGAAAATTTACTCCAGAAACCATTTTGGGTCATTTGACAAAATTAATTATCGCACAAACAATTCAAATTAATGATGTTTTGCCCGAAGATAAAATTATGGAATTAACCGAAGCATTTAAAGGCTACAAAGAAGAATCAGTTTCACCCTTAAAAGAGAAATATGGCAATAAATTCACTTGGGAAGAATTGAGAATGTTCAAGGCAAGTTTGAATCTATAATGCTGAACAGAAACACTTTTTAGCATAGTGTCGATTTAGGGTAGTTCATCGATAAAACATGTCATAAATCGTTGAAAATCAAAATTTTTTATAAAAACTTATACAATACTAACTTTCGTATTATATTAAATATTACATTTGCTTCATTATAAATTATTATTACTATTACAATGCGTACAGGTACAGTTAAATTTTTCAATGAATCAAAAGGTTACGGATTCATTACAGACGAAGAAACAGGAAAAGACATTTTTGTTCATGCATCAGGAATCAACGCGGAAGAACTTCGTGAAGGTGACAGAGTTAGCTATGAAGAAGAAGAAGGAAGAAAAGGAAAAGTTGCTGCGAAAGTAGCAGTTATCTAAGTAAAAAATATTTTTTACTTACGAATGCTTAGAGCGTCCCGATTTATCGGGACGCTTTTTTTGTTTTAAACATACAAAACTGTTTGAAAAAATATAATCCAGAAAAGGTATCTATTTAGTACAAAAAAAATTGGACTTCTATTTTTAACTAAATATTATTTTAGCTTGTGTTTTAATTCCTTGAAACCTATATTTGCATCTTTATTTTAAAGTAAAACAATAACTGTTATGCAATCCAATCAATTAGATTATTTTCCGATACTGATGCAGGCACTGTTGGCCGTGGGATTTGTTGCTGGAACAATAGCAATTTCTGGAAAATTAGGCCCTAAAAGATCATCTGCTGTCAAAGATGCAAACTTCGAATGCGGTGTGGAATCTTTAGGAAATGCCCGCATCCCCTTCTCTGTAAAATACTTTCTGGTTGCTATTCTTTTTGTATTATTTGATGTCGAAGTTATTTTTCTTTATCCTTGGGCAATCAATTTTAAAGAATTGGGAATGGAAGGAATGATAAAAATGGTAATTTTTATCCTTTTATTGTTGGTGGGATTTTTCTATATCATCAAAAAGAAGGCATTGGAATGGGAATAAATTAATTTGAGATTTACGATTTAGGATTTCTCGAATGGACAAATAATGATTTTTTAAATTGATTTGATTTTTTAGCCTTTTTAAATCTTAAATCTAAAATCTAAAATTAAAATGAGCGATTCAAATATAAAAATGGTTGCCCCTCCGGAAGGTGTTTCTGGCGAAGGTTTTTTTGCCACGACGCTGAATGATGTTGTGGGATTAGCTCGCGCTAATTCACTTTGGCCTTTGCCTTTTGCAACTTCTTGTTGCGGAATTGAATTTATGGCAACTATGGCCTCACATTACGATTTAGCTCGATTTGGCTCTGAGCGCGTGAGTTTTTCTCCACGTCAAGCCGATATGTTGTTGGTCATGGGAACTATTTCAAAAAAAATGGGTCCTATTTTACGTCAAGTATACGAACAAATGGCAGAACCCCGTTGGGTAATTGCCGTTGGAGCTTGTGCTTCGTCAGGTGGAGTTTTCGATACCTATTCTGTTTTACAAGGAATAGACAAGGTAATCCCGGTTGACGTTTATGTCCCAGGTTGTCCGCCAAGGCCAGAACAAATTGTGGATGGCGTAATGAGATTGCAAGAATTGGTAAAAAGCGAGTCCGTAAGAAGAAGAAGTTCTCCAGAATATCAGGAATTATTAGCTTCTTATAACATAAAATAAGGAAATGAGTTTAGAAACGACAGAAATTCAAGATAAATTAGTGGAAACATTTGGCGAAAGCACTTTCCACTTCAATCAAGATGCAGCTATATTTTCATTTGAGGTAGCAGCCGACAAAATTACCGCTATTATTCTTTTTTTGAAAAACGATCCAATCTTACGTTTTCATTTCCTAACCGATTTATGCGGGGTTCATTATCCGGATAACGTGATCGAAAGACAATTTGCAGTTGTTTATCATATGCACAATTGGTATGAAAATAAGCGCATAAAAATCAAGGTATTCATCAACGGTGAAACCCCCGAAATAAAAACTTTGTCCAATATTTTTCCGAGTTCCAATTGGATGGAAAGAGAAACGTATGATTTTTACGGCATAAATTTCATTGGTCATCCACAATTGAAACGTATTTTGAACATGGACGAAATGGTGTCGCATCCGATGCGAAAAGAATTCCCAATGGAAGACGGAGGAAGAACAGATAAAGATGATCGATTCTTTGGAAGAACAACAAATAATGTATAATTAACAATGAATAATTGAAAATTATAAAAAAACAAAAAAAATTAATATTTAATTGAAATTTATGAATTATCAATTTTTAATTATCAATTTTTAATTATAGATGTCAGAACTATTATTATCACCAGAGCATCGCTATGCTAAAAGAATAAATGAGAGCATAAACGAAGACGGAAGTGAACTTTCGATGCTGAATTTAGGACCCACACATCCAGCTACTCATGGTATTTTTCA
>JBIKPM010000263.1:0-3462 GCA_044357435.1 Flavobacterium sp.
TATGTCTTCTAAAGTCGCCTTGTTAAATCGTATTACGCATTATATTGTGAATCGAAAAGGAAAACAAATGCGTCCGATGTTTGTTTTCTTGACTGCTAAAATGGTTTCAAATGGAATCCTAAACGAAAGAACTTACCGTGGAGCTTGCGTTATTGAATTAATCCATACCGCTACTTTAGTCCACGACGACGTGGTTGATGACAGCAACCGTAGGAGAGGCTTTTTTTCCATTAATGCACTTTGGAAGAACAAAATTGCTGTTTTGGTTGGGGATTATTTGCTGTCAAAAGGATTGTTGCTTTCTATAGATAATGGCGATTTCGATTTATTACGGATTATTTCCGTGGCTGTTCGTGAAATGAGCGAGGGTGAGTTGCTCCAAATAGAAAAAGCCCGAAGATTGGATATTACCGAGGCTATTTATTATGAAATTATCCGAAAAAAGACGGCGACTCTTATAGCTTCTTGTTGTGCCCTTGGTGCAAAATCGGTTATTGAAGATGGAGTTCAGGTAGAGAATATGCGAAAATTTGGAGAACTCATCGGGATGGCTTTTCAAATAAAAGACGATTTATTCGATTATACAGAAGAAGCCATTGGAAAACCAACCGGAATTGATATCAAGGAACAAAAGATGACCTTGCCACTTATTCATGTTTTGAACAATTGTACTTCAAAAGAAAAATCTTGGCTTATTAATTCCATAAAAAACCACAACAAAGACAAGAAACGCGTTAAAGAGGTTATTGCCTTTGTAAAAAATAATAATGGTTTGCTTTATGCCGAGCAAAAAATGACACAATTTCAACAAGAAGCTCTCTTGCTTTTGGAAAATTATACTAATTCCGAGTTTAAAGATGCTTTGATTTTGATGGTCAATTATGTTATCGAAAGGAAAAAGTAATAATGCTATTGGCGTTACTTATGTAGAGGAAAAAATAATTTTATTGTCGTGCCAAATTTCTTTTGTGAAATTATGCTAAACATACCTTTAGTTTTTTTTGTTAGGGTCTTGCTTATAAATAGCCCTAGGCCTATTCCTATTCCTTTTCCCTTGTCTTGATTGAACTGTTGATTTGCGATTATTTTTTTTAATTCATCTTCACTAAACCCGATGCCAAAATCTTCTATTATAAGCTCATAATAATCTTCATTATGTTTTTTACCTGTAACAATTATTTTTTTAGAATTTAAAGAGAATTTCAAAGCATTGTCGATTAATTCAAAAAGGATAATGTGTAAATATTCTTTATTAATTTTTATATTTGAATGATCAATGTTGAAACTTATTCTCTTAGTTTGTTTTTTATCCCCACCAATAATTTCATCCCTAACTTTATAAAAGCAATTTAGTATTTCGGCATATGAATTATCGTTAAATTCAAGGTTGTTGTTTTTTAGGTTTTGGTAGAGTGTCGAATTTTTTAAAGCTCTATTTAGTCTTTTACCATATATTCTCATAGAATTATGACACAGGTCAATTTCATTTTGTTTCAAGCAGTTTTTATTTTCTTCTAAATAATCAATTGTCCCTAAAATTCCGTAGAGAGGGGTATGGATTTCAGTTATAAAACCACTATCATAAGTAAAATTAAGAGTATTATATGCATTTTTTATTTTTTCAAATCTTTCAATTTTTACCTGTATTATTTTTATCAAATCATCTATTTTAAAAGGCTTGGTGATGAAATGATCGATTCCTGTAAGCGTACATTTTTCCATTTCTTGGGCGTCATTTTTTGCCGTCAAAAAAATGAAAGGTATTTGGTTCAGTAACCTAGATTCATTGACAATTTCCTGAAATCTATAACCGTCCATAATGGGCATCATTATATCACTAATAATTAAATCGGGAATCCAAAGATTTAATATCTCTAAAGCATCTTGACCATTTGCTGCAGTTTTAACATCGTAATTATTATGAATAAGCAGTTCGCTTATCGTCTCTCTTAAATTTAACTCATCATCAACTAAAAGGATTTTATTGTTGTTCATAGGGAAAATATAGTGTTAATGTGGTTCCACAATCTTTTTTGCTTATAATTGATATTTCTCCTTTAAGAAGGTCTGTAAATTGTTTTACGATAGTTAATCCTAACCCAGAACCTACAATTGTACTTGTATTTGTAGCTCTGAAAAACGACGTAAATAAATGCTGAATTTCTCTTCCTGGAATTCCAATTCCGTAATCTATTACCTCTATTTTAATCTTAGTGTCCTCGTGAGTAATTATTAGTTCTGGATTGGGTTTATTTGCCGAATATTTAAAGGCATTATTGATGATATTTGTTACAATATGGGTCAACAAGGTTTCGTCTGTAACCATTGTTTGTTTTCTTCCCATTATTTCAATACTAATTTTGCGCCCATCAAGTTCATTGCTAAAATAGGTATCAATTATTTTATTTATAAAGAAAACAAAATCTAATTCTTTTAGAACTTTTTTGGTTTCTTCCAACTCATATTTTCCAAATACCAGAATATTATTCATTAATTCTGTGAGTCTGTCAACTTCATTTTTTATTCTTTTGGTATTTTGTTCAAAGTAATTCCTATTCTCTCCTCTATTTATTTCACTTTTAAAATCGATTAGTTCTGCATTAGAATATATAATTGTCAATGGGGTTCTAAATTGGTGTGATGCCATCGAAACAAATTTTGATTTTAATTCGTTGAGTTCCTTTTCTTTTAAAAGGGCTAATCTCATTTCTTCCGCAGCTTTTATTCTTTCACTGATATCTCTGCTGGAAGATTGTATTCCAATAATCTCTTGTTTATTGTTAAGGATAACTTTTGAAGTGCTTTCCAGCCAAATAAATATGTTGTCTTTTTTCCTAAATCTGTAAGTTAAAGGATTATATTGTTGTTTATTGACAATTTCTTGATACGCAAAATGCATCAGATTCAAATCATCAGGGTGAATGAAATCAAAGAGATTTTTATGAATCAATTCCTCAGAATTATATCCAATAATATCTTTAGAAGAGTTTGAAACATAGGAAAAAGTTCCATCAATATTGTGTTGGGTAATTAAATCAGTTGTGTTTTCTGCAATAAATCTAAATTTTTCCTCGGACAACTCTAGTTGGCGCTCTTTTTCTTTAATCTCGCTAATGTCAATATGGGTTCCAATAACTTTAGTAGGGGTTCCATTGCTATTTCTTGTCACTAAACCTGAATATTTAATCCAAACATAATGCCCTTTTTTGTGTTTCATTCTTTTTATTCCACCGAAACTATTTTTTTTTCCATTAACGTAATCTCCGAGGTCAATTTCTATGAGGTCAATTTCCTCTGGATGAACATTTTTTTTCCAAAATTCAAAAGTTTGGTCTATTTCATCCAAATTGTATCCAAGCATTCCGGCCCAATTATAAGAAAAAAAGGCTTTGTTTGTTGTAATATCCCATTCCCACATACCTTGATTTGACCCTTTTAAATAAAAATCAAATTGCTCTAAAT
>JBIKPM010000056.1:0-9767 GCA_044357435.1 Flavobacterium sp.
GAGGTTTAACCAAATCAAAGTACAAATTGTTCTTTGGCTCGAATTTTTACTGCTTATTTTTGCAAATGTATTTTTGGTAAAAAATCTGAAAACTCAAAAAGTGGGTTCTTAAGGAATGACTAAGTAAACGCCAAAACTTAATTACCTTATTTTTCTTAATGGTTAAAATCTTTGTGAATTTTACTTTAAATACTTTAATTTTCACACAAATACTAGAAGAACCAAAATTATAAGTTTCGTTTTTTGAATTATAGGGAATATTAGATTTACGGAAAACCATAAATCATTGATTTTGTTGACATTATTTTTTTTTTTGTTAAAATTTTAATTATAACAAGAAGTTAACGAAATAATAATATAAAAAAGACCGCATTTTGTAGTTATATTTACGCGCCAAATTATGCTATTTTTCAATTCGCCCTGTGAGTTGGAGAAGCGAAGCTATGGATAGGCTTTAGCAAAAAGTATAAAATTAGTTGAAACTAAATGGAAACACATACAAAAATTGCAGTTGTTGGTTTGGGCTACGTAGGTTTGCCGTTGGCACGATTATTTGCCACTAAACATTCGGTGGTAGGGTTTGATATCAATCACGCTAGAGTGACTTCGCTTCAATCAGGCGTTGACACCACACTAGAAATAGATGACGAAACCTTGCAAAAAGTTTTACTCAAAAAATCAGATACTTCAATTGGTTTGTATTGTACCACTAACTTGGGTGATATAGCCGATTGTAATTATTATATCATTACGGTTCCCACTCCGGTGGACAAAAACAACCGCCCTGATTTAACACCTTTGTACAAGTCGAGTGAAACCGTTGGTAAAGTTTTAAAAAAAGGCGATATCGTTATTTATGAATCGACAGTATATCCAGGTGTGACTGAAGAGGAATGTGTTCCAGTATTGGAAAAAATTTCGGGATTGCGATTTAACGTTGATTTTTTTGCGGGTTATTCACCAGAACGAATCAATCCCGGCGACAAAGAACACACCGTAGAAAAAATATTGAAAGTCACTTCAGGTTCCACGCCTGAAATTGGACAAAAAGTAAACGACTTATACCAAACGGTAATCACCGCGGGTACCTATCTCGCACCCACCATCAAAGTGGCGGAAGCCGCTAAGGTAATCGAGAATTCACAACGCGACATCAACATTGCTTTTGTCAACGAATTGGCCAAAATATTCAATTTAATGGACATTGATACCCATGCTGTGTTGGAAGCGGCAGGGACCAAATGGAATTTTCTGCCTTTCAAGCCTGGGTTGGTTGGGGGCCATTGCATAGGTGTTGATCCGTATTATTTGGCACAACGTGCCCAAGAATTTGGATACCATCCCGAAATCATTTTGGCAGGAAGACGATTGAATGACAGTATGGGCGACTATGTGGCATCGCAAGTGGTGAAACTGATGATTAAAAAAGGAATTGTAGTGAATGGCGCCAAGCTATTGATGCTGGGCATTACTTTTAAAGAAAACTGTCCTGATGTGCGCAATACAAAAATTGTGGATGTCATTGCGGCTTTAACCGATTACGGAATAACAGTAAGCATTTACGATCCATGGGCTAATCCAGCCGAGGTACAACACGAGTATGGGTTAACAACAAGTGTTGAAATGCCTCATCAAAAATTTGACGCACTTGTTTTGGGCGTGGCACACCAAGAATTTTTGAACTTGGATTTATCCCAATTGCAAAACAACAATAGTTTGTTGTATGATGTAAAAGGAGTTTTGGGCAAAGGGGTAGACGGGAGATTGTAAAATTAATAAATAAAAAAAAATTCAGGTAAACGAATCTAAGTAGTAAGTGAAATAGAATGTCGTATTTTAAAAATAGAAAAATTATTGTAATTGTCTGATTTTAAATAGTTTTTCACTCTACAGCGACTTTTGACTTTACGACATTAAAACTTTCGACTTACTTAAATAATAATTACAATTCAATAATGAACCCTTATTTCTACATTTTTAGCACTTTGTTTTTTACGGTTTACGGACAGATTGTATTGAAATGGCGATTGTCCCAACTAGAGATTGTTTTACCCGAGGGTTTGTTGGACAAAACCCTTTATTTGCTAAAATTAATATTTGACCCATTCGTTTTTTCTGGATTTGCGGCTGCTTTTATCGCTTCTTTATTTTGGATGGCAGCCATGACGAAATTTGAAATTACACAGGCCTACCCTTTTATGAGCCTAGCACCTGCTTTAGTTTTTGTCATTGGAGTGTTTTTTTTGGAAGAGGCTTTTACGATGGGGAAAGTTGTGGGATTGGTATTAATTATATTAGGAACTATTGTTACCGTTAAGTTTTAATTTATGAAAAAAATAAACCTTTTTTTAAGAAAATCTTTTGATAAAAAAATTGATGGAACCGGATTAGCAGTTTTTAGAATAGCCTATTCACTCGTTTTATTGTGCGAAATAGCTCAAATGTTTTATTTTAGGTATTTAATTTTTGATAAAATACCCTATGTTGATCAAGCTGAAATTAATTTTGGAATACCCATTTCAATCTGGTTTATAGCGGTGGTGTTTATCCTATTTGGTGCTTTTACACGATTTTTTACCATTCTAAATTACATCATGGGTTTGATACTCATAGGCAGTATACATTCCTTTGAGTATCATGTTTTTTATGCCTACATGGGAATCAATTTTTTAATTATTTTTTTTCCTGTAAGCCAATGTTTGTCACTAGACAGATTGTTTAAAAAACTAAAATATTCTAATACCACTTTTACTTATATTCCACCCAAAACAGTAAGTCAATTGTATTATTTTATCCCCCCTTTTGTTGGTGTGGGTTTGGTTTATTTTGATTCTATTTTTATAAAATTGCATTCCAATAGTTGGCTAAGTGGATTAGGGTTGTGGTTGCCAGCTTCCATGCCAATGATGGTTCATACCAATACGTCTTTCATTTTGAATTTAAAATATTTAATGTTGTTTTTTGGTTATTTTACATTAGTTTTTGAAGCAATATTTTTATTTGTATATTTTAGAAAAAAATGGAGGGTAATAACATTTTTTATTGGTTTCTTTTTTCATATTGGGATTTTTATATTATGGCCAATTCCATGGTTTGCCTTAACTGTAATTTCAATCTATTTATTATTGATTCCAGTTTCGTGGTGGCAAAAACTATTAAGTTCGAATAAAGATTCTAACACCTTGACTTTTTATTATGATTCAGAATGTCCTTTGTGCATCCGAACGAAAATTATCATTATGCATCTAGATTGGTTTAACAAAATTGGTTTTAAAACGGTTCAATTTGATGCCAAAGAAAATCAATATTTAAAAAATATTGAGAGAACTCTTTTGTTAGACAATATTTATAGTGTAGATGCAAAGGGCAAAATTTATTGTGGTATAGATACTTATATTCAAGTCCTAAAAAGAATCTTTTATCTGTTTCCTCTCGCCATAGTATTGAAACTTCCAGGAATATATCATCTAGCCAAGAAAGTCTATTCTTATATTGCAAAAAACAGGCCAACGGAACGCTGTACAGAAGAAAATTGTGGCTATAATCCTCCTGTTATTACAGATGACAACAACATAAAATTATTAAATAATTTTACTGTGTTAGATTTAAAATTTAATGCCATCACACTTATTATAAAGTTTTTATTTATTATACAACTTATTATGATTTACAACAGTCCTGTTGTAAATGAAATAAAACAAAAAATTGGTTTCAAAGATACTAAAATAGATAAATGTCTCAGTATTGTACGTCATGATATTAGATATGTAACTAAAGCGATGTTTGGTTCTACTGAACATGGGGTATTTGTAGATGGGCATTATATTGGATATAATCATATTATTGCAATTGTTTACGTAGATAAAAAAGGAAAAGAAATTTGGCTGCCTATTATAGATAAAAATGGACAGCCTTCTTATTACAACTATGGGACAAATTGGAGAAAAATGTCTTTCTCTACTAATAATGGAAATATTAATATTCAAAATTTAAACAGTGGAGTTAGAGATTTTACCGCTTTTTGGGCAAATAAAAGTATGAAAATAGATTTAGCAGATGCTAAATTCTTAATAAAAGTTAAAAAAATAGATTCGCTAACAGATTGGAAATGGCAAAAAGATTTTCTAAACAAACAAATCGCAAAACCTTGGATGGATGGCGGTTATATTGAATGGAAAGACAAAAAATTTATTTCGCATATCAAAGACATTGAAAGTTTATAAATCCGTAGCAATTGAAAATACTTATTACAGGAATTGCAGGTTTTTTAGGCAAAAACCTTGTTAAATCATTAAATCAACATGAGCTTTTTGGAATGGATATTCAAGAAGGGATTATTGATGGTGTTCCCGTTTTTAGTGCAAATGATTTAGAAAAAATAGATGAAAAGATAGATGTTCTTATCATTTGTCACGCAGCGGTCGCCTCTGGAACAACGATTTTGTCAAATGATATCTTGTATGATGTAAATGTGTCTCTTACGGAAAAAATAGTGACTAAATTCAAAGATGCTTTCTTAGTTTATATTTCAACGGCTTCTATTTATGATGCAAACCTCGCTTTAATCCAAGAATATTCAATGATTAATCCACAATCGAATTATGCAATTTCTAAATTGTGGAGCGAAAGAATCATTTTAGCTAATGCAAAATCAACAATTATTAGATTGTCTTCTTTGTTTGGAAACGGAATGAAAGAGAATACTATTATTCCAAACTATGTCAATCAAGCGTTATCAAACGGAAGAATAGAAGTATGGGGCAAAGGGGAAAGAATGCAAAACTATATTCATGTCGATGAGGCTTGTACTTATGTAGAATTAGCCATTGAGAATTTCGAAAAAGTTCAGGGAAAGGTGCTTTTGGCGGTCAGTAAAAAGGAATATTCCAATGTAGCATTGGCCCAAATTATTGCTCAAGAAACGAATGCTAAAATTGTTTTTAATAACAATGATAACTCAAAATCACTTTGTTATAACAATGATGTTACAAGTGAATTGCTAGGATTTAAACCCCAGTTTAGTTTTGAAGGACAAATACAGGATTATATAAAATGGAAAAAAGAACAGTTTTAGTAACCGGTATTGGTGGTAATGTAGGGCAAGGTATTCTTCGAAATATTCGGTCTTTGAATTTGCCAATTCGACTTATTGGTACTGATATCGAAAGCTTTACTGCCGGAAATCACCTATGTGATTTTAGTTATAAAGTTCCTTATTCTTATGATGAAAGTTATATTCCGACTTTACAACAAATAATCGACAAAGAACAAATAGACTTGGTAATTCCTTCAACTGATTATGAAGTGTATTATCTATCGGAAAATAAAAAGCTATTAAATGCGACCATTTTTGCCAGTGATTCAAAAACCGCAAAAATCTATTTAGACAAATACGAAACCTATAAATACCTTTCTAATAATAACATTCCTTTTGCTATATCTTGGTTGCCGCAAGACTATGATTTTAGTGAAAAAGAAATCATAGCTAAACCCAGAGAAGGAAGAGGGTCAAGAGGAATTCTCATAAATCCGGAAAATCCAACCCAATTGCCAGTTGGATATATGATTCAACCTTTGCATCGTGGTATTGAAATTACTACTGCAGTTTATGTCAATAAAAAAGGACAATTACACGGAATTTTCACAATGGAACGTAGCTTAACTAACGGAACAACAACTGAATCTAAGGTGGTTTTTGAATACGATTCCTCCATGCGAATAATTGCCCAAAAAATGATTGATTTAGGGGGTTTGGTCGGTAGTTTTAATATTCAAAGTATAGTAACAAATGAGAAAGAAATTGTTCCATTTGAGATTAATTGCAGGATTTCTGGAACGAATTCCATTCGACATAATTTAGGGTTTCAAGATGTGAAATATGCCATTCAAGAATATTTACTAAATGAACATCCGGATGAACCAAAACCTATCGAGGGAATTGCTACCAGAATCCTGATGGATGTAGTTTATCCTAAGAGTACCAATTTTGACCAATTGAACAATAATAGCGTTCAGCATATTATTTATTAAAATGATTCAGTATATTTTCTTTGATGTGGCGGGAACACTTTTGGGTAAACCAACATTATATTCTATTATCCAAAATACATTGCGGGATTTTGGACACGAAGTGGGTTTAGATGAAATAAAAAACAAACACAAATTACTTTCCGAAGTAATTCATTTTCCAGACAGAACGGATATGGCTTTTTATGAAAAATTCAATTCTGAATTGCTCTATCTTTTGGGAATAGTTCCAGAAGAAGCCTTAGTAAATTCCATCTTTAAAAAGTGTACTTATTTACCATGGCAAGCCTTCGATGATACCCAAATATTGAAAGAATTACCTCTTCCGATGGGCGTAATATCTAATTTCAACATTAGCCTTAAGGACAAGTTAGAGCAGTTTTTCGGCACTGTTTTTCAGGATGTTTTTGTTTCCGAAGAACTTGGGGTGGCTAAACCCAAAATAGAATTTTATCAAAAAGCCTTAGAAAAAATACCTTTTGCCGCTCAGGAAGTTTTGTATGTTGGCGATTCCATAAAGTTGGATTTGGAACCAGCATCCAAACTTGGATTTAAGGTATTGATTATAGACAGGGATAATTTTTATCCAAATTCAAAAAATAAAATTTCTAGTTTAACCGAAATAACTCAATTCATCTCATGAAAAAACTGTCACTAGTCGTTCCGGTTTATTATGAACAAGAAGTAATTCTTCAGTTTCTGAAAGAAACAAAAGAAGAGTTGGAGAAATTGCCCATTGTTTATGAATATGTTTTTGTAGACGATGGTAGCGCCGATAAAACGGTGGAAATCATCAAAGCACAAGCCAAATTAGACGACCGTATTAAATTGGTTGTTTTCTCCTATAATCATGGAAAATCTGCTGCAATTTCGGCTGCAATTGCTCATGCAACTGGAGATTATTTATTGTACATGGATTCCGATTTACAAGATCCACCAGTAGAAATTCCAAGATTTTTGCAGGAAATGGAAAAAGGCTATGATTTGGTTTGGGGAATCAGAAAAGAAAAAAAAGATTCCTTTATAAACAAACAATTTTCGAGAATATTCTGGGGAACCTTAAACAAGTTTACCGGATTAAATATTCCAAAAGGAATAGCCGTAATGCGAATGTTTAATAGAGAATTTGCAGATGAGTTTTTGAAATACAATGAAACCAATCGGTTTATTGAGGGAATATTTATAGCCATTTCAAAAAACTGGACAACTTTGGAAATCGGGCAAAGAGAACGATTTGCCGGAACTACAAAATTCAATTTTAAGAGAAAAATGCAACTCGCCTTTGATGCGATTTTTGACTTTTCGGAATTGCCTTTAAAAATGACCGTTCGCTTCGGAATGTCATTAGTAGTTTTGGGTTTGATTGGTTTGTTGGTACTTTTAATATCCAAACTTTTTTTTGTTGATTTTCAGGCAGGATGGCCTTCTATTATAGCTTCGATAATTGTTGTTTTTGGATTGCAATTATTTTTTTTAGGAATTGTGTCACTTTATATTGGCAGGATATACAAAGAAGTAAAACGCAGACCCTTGTATTCTGTTAAGGATAAAATTAATCTTTAAATGAAAAAAATACTAGCTATTATTGGGTCGGGACATTTAGGGCAACAAATAGCCCATTACGCCATTTCGGATAATCATTATGATAAAGTGGTGTTTTTTGATGATTTTTCAAAGGATAAGCATTCTAATGGTTTTGAAATTTTAGGCAATTCAGATGTTATTGAAAATGAATTTGTAAAACAGTCATTTGACGAAATTTTGATAGGAATAGGATACAAACATTTAGCTATTCGAAAACAACTCTTCGAAAGATTTATAAATAAGATTCCTTTCGGAAAAATAATCCATTCTACTTCTTGGATTGATAAAACAGCTACAGTAAAGGAAGGTTGCGTTATTTATCCTTGTTGTTGCATCGATGCACACGCAGTAGTTGACTACAATACTATACTCAATATTTCCTGTTCTGTGGCACATGATACGCATATTGGAAAACATTGTTTTTTATCGCCACGGGTAGCTTTAGCAGGTTTTGTAACCGTTGAGGAAATGTGTATTCTAGGAATAAATGCAACGGTTATTGATAACATTAACATTGTTTCAAAAACTCAACTAGGTGGAGGATCTGTGGTTATAAAAAATATAGAACAATCCGGATTATATGTTGGTAATCCTATACGATTTATAAGATAATTATAGTGATAGAAAAAAAAATATTTTTTAACGGTTTAAATGAACTTCGAGCATTTGCCGCCCTTGCCGTAATATTCCATCATATAGAACTTTTTAAATCTAGAGATCATTTAAGTAGTTTGTTTGACTCTTCTTTCTTTCTCTTATTTTATTGGAACAGTAGGTAAAAATGGCGTGTATTTGTTTTTTGTGCTAAGTGGGTTTTTGATCACCTATCTTTTGTTGAAAGAAAAGGAAAAACACCAAACCATTTTATTTAAAAAGTTTTTTTTAAGAAGAATTTTTAGAATATGGCCTTTGTATTATTTGATTGTTATTATTGGGTTTGTACTAATTCCTTTTTTAGTACATACTTTTGATATTTTTGAAAAGATACCTTATTATTTTGAATTAATTTCAAATCCTAAAAATTATTCGCTTAATGCAATATTGTTATATGTTTTATTTTTGCCCAATTTAGCATTGTTTTACGGAATTAAAGTACCTGGGTGTTCTCAGGCTTGGTCCGTAGGGGTTGAGGAGCAGTTTTATATTTTGTGGCCGTTGTTAATTTTTGCATTTTCAAGAAAAATAATAGTCTGGATTTTTAGTGCAATATTATTATTTTTTATTTTTAGTTATGCTTTTATTCTGCCTGATGCATTTCATCTCTTGCCAAAAAATAGTTCCTTTACAGCGATGTTAATCCCTAGAATTTATGCGATAATAAAAATTTTCCCTTTTGATTTTATGACTATAGGAGCAATAGGTGGTTATCTATATGCTTATGATAAGGAGAAAATAAACGACTTTTTAAAATCAAAATTTTTATATGTATCAGTTGTGGTTTTTGTGTTTGCCCTTTTGTTTTTCCCTTTATTTACCCCTTATTTTCAAAGTATAATACTAGGTTTTTTATTTTTATTCCTTATTTTAACTACAATAAGTGAGGATAATGCTATTGTTTTTAGAAACAAACCAATGTCTTATCTAGGTACAATATCCTATGGTATTTATATGTATCATCCTTTCGTGCTATTTTTGGTTTTTCCTTTTGCGAATACCTATTTTAAGGATAATGATTCAACACTCTATTACAACTTGTTTGTTTATTCTTTCGTGTTTTGTATAACCATTCTATTAAGTCATTTATCTTATAAATACTTCGAATCTGTATTTGTAAAAATAAAGGACACAAAATATAAGTCTTTATGATGCCATTTAACAAGCCTTATTTAACCGGAAAAGAAACGGATTATATCCATGATGCGGTACATACGGGAAAAATTTCTGGTAATGGGAAGTATACCAAATTGTGCCAAGATTATTTTGAAAATAACTATGGTTTTAAAAAAGTACTCCTGACTACCTCTTGCACCGATGCGCTTGAAATGTGTGCCATGCTGGCCAACATTAAAGAGGGAGATGAAATCATAGTCCCAAGTTTTACTTTTGTGTCTACGGCGGTTGCCTTTGTTCGGCAGGGGGCAAAGATTGTTTTTGCCGATTCGTATGAAGATAATCCTAATATCGATGCTGATAAAATAGAAGATTTAATTACGGAT
>JBIKPM010000264.1:0-3439 GCA_044357435.1 Flavobacterium sp.
CGGAAAGAAGATTCTAGAAAACTGGGTTAAAAATTAGTCGTAAAAACATATTTTGAACAAACTGAAAATCAATATTATAATTTCTTGTTTTTTTATTTTTAGCTTCCTTTCTTGCAATCAAAAGAAAGAGCAAAAGATAGAAGCAATACCTATTGCCCAAACCGAAATTAAATTGGATTTATTGGATTTGCAGAAAAAAAACAGGCTTGGAAAAGACACCATTGTAACAGTCGCAAATGATCCTGTTTATCATAAACAAAAGAAATACAATGCCGTGAGTGCATCACTTTTGATTAAAAATGAAATTGATTTAACGAAAATTGACCCGAAAAACACGAAAATAGTGTTTGAATGCATCGATGGTTACAAACCCGAAATGCCTTTGGAGTTATTTTTAAATGCAAACCCTTACTTGGCTTACCAGGATATTGATGCGCCAAAAGGTTTGAATTGGGAAGCGATTATCAAGAACGGAAATGAAATGAATGCAGAACCGTTTTATATCGTTTATACTTCGGTTTCAGAAAAAGATACTCGCTATAAATGGCCATATAATTTGGTGAGAATTAATATTGAACCTCTAAATAAATCAACGATAGAATTATATCCACTGAAAAATAGAAAATTGGAAACGGGATATACATTATTCAAAAATCAGTGTCTTACTTGCCATGCCATAAACGGAATTGGAGGAACGATGGGACCGGAACTAAATTATCCGAAAAGCGTTACCGAGTATTGGAAAGAAAATGAATTGGTAGATTATATCGTGAATCCGGCTTCTTTCAGAAACAAAGTAAAAATGCCTGCACTCGGAATTACAAAACAGCAATCCCAGAAAATTGTTGATTATTTAAAATATATGTCTGAAAATAAAATTAATTAAAACCCTATTGACCCCAATAGGAACTCCCCTCCTTTGGAGGGGCTGGGGGAGGAAAAATGAAAACCATCTTAAACAGACTCATCAATCACGAAATGCTTTCGGCAGCAGAGGCGAAAAATGTATTGGTTAATATCTCCAACGGGAATTATAATCCAAGCCAAATTGCTTCTTTTCTTACCGTCTATATGATGCGAAGCATCAGTATAGAAGAACTTTCCGGTTTTCGGGAAGCCTTGTTGGAATTGTGTCTTCGTATTGATTTATCAGCCTACAACACCATCGATTTGTGTGGAACGGGCGGTGATGGAAAGGACACCTTCAACATTTCTACTTTAGCCTCTTTTGTGACCGCTGGAGCAGGAATTAAAGTGGCGAAACACGGTAATTATGGTGTTTCATCCATTTCTGGATCGAGCAACGTAATGGAAAATTTAGGCGTGAAATTCAGTAATGACGGTAATTTCTTGGAAAAATGTGTGGATCAAGCCGGCATCTGCATTCTGCATGCGCCTCTTTTTCACCCTGCAATGAAAAACGTGGGACCTATTCGGAAAGAATTGGGAGTGAGAACCTTTTTCAATATGTTGGGACCCATGATAAACCCATCGTTTCCCAAAAACCAATTAGTTGGTGTATTTAATCTTGAATTGGCCAGAATATATGGGTATTTGTACCAAAACACCGAAAGGAATTTCACCATTTTACATTCTTTGGATGGCTATGATGAAATTTCATTGACCTGTCCAACCAAATTTATTTCAAATACCAAAGAGGGGATTCTAAATCCTGACGATTTTGGTGTTCGTTCTTTGGCGAAAACTGAAATCGAGGGCGGAAAAACCATCGAAGCGTCGGCAGAAATGTTCATGAATGTCATTTCCGGAAAAGGAACCGAAGCCCAAAACAATGTTGTTTGCGCCAATGCTGCGATGGCGATTGCAACCGTTACACAATGCACTCCATTAGAAGGATTTGAATCGGCAAAGGAAAGTTTGCTTTCCGGAAAAGGATTAGCAGCATTGAAAAAATTACAGGAATTAAGTAGATAAAATAGTTTAAAGTTTAAGGTTTAAAGTTGTCGGAATAGAGCAACTTTTAAACTTTAAACAAAGAAAACTTTAAACAAAATATAAATGAATATTTTAGATAGAATCATAATCGACAAAAGAAGGGAAGTTATTCTCAAGAAATCAATCATTCCGGTTTCGCAGTTGGAAGCTTCTGTTTTCTTTGGAAAAAGGACGATTTCTTTGAGCGAAAATTTGCAAAACAGCAACTCAGGAATCATAGCCGAACACAAACGTCGCTCGCCTTCCAAAGCTGAAATTAATTATGGTTTCACTGTGGAAGAAGTAACAAAAGGATATGAAAATGCTGGTGCTTGCGGAATTTCGGTTTTGACGGATGGCAAATATTTTGGCGGTTCATTGGACGATTTATTATTTGCAAGAGCCTCAGTAAACATTCCGCTTTTGCGAAAAGAATTCATTGTGGACGAATACCAAATAATAGAAGCCAAAGCATACGGTGCCGATTTAATTTTGCTGATTGCAGCAGTTTTAACTCGTGAGGAAATCAAATCTTTGTCGGAGTTTGCCAAGAGTTTGGGACTGGAAGTTTTATTGGAAGTACATAATTTGGAAGAATTGGAAAAATCAATAATGCCCACTCTGGATATGATTGGTGTGAACAACAGAAACCTGAAAACCTTCGAAGTGAGTCTTGATTTCAGCAAGCAATTGGCAGACCAAATTCCAAACGAATTTGTAAAAGTTTCCGAAAGTGGCATCAGTTCAATCGAAGCCATCAACGAACTAAAAGCCTATGGTTACAAAGGTTTTTTGATTGGAGAAAACTTTATGAAAACAGCTAATGCTGGCGAAGCTGCGAAAGAATTTATTTCAAATTTATAAACCATGAAACTCAAAATCTGCGGAATGAAATATCCTGACAATATACTCGAAGTCGGCGCACTCCTACCCGATTATATGGGCTTTATATTCTGGGATAAATCGGCACGCTATTTTGACGGAGTCATTCCTGAATTACCAAAATCAATCCAGAAAGTAGGAGTTTTTGTCAATGCCACCGCAGATGAAATTTTGGAGAAGATTCAAAAACACGATTTGCAAGCTGTTCAATTACACGGAAGCGAATCAGTTGAATTTTGCGAATCTTTAAAAAAAAATTCACCAAACCTGATAGATATCATAAAAGTTTTTTCAATTTTAGATACCTTTGACTTTGCAGAACTAAAACCATTCGAAAATGTGTGTGATTTTTTCCTTTTTGATACTAAAGGAAAATTACCCGGTGGAAACGGAACCACTTTCGATTGGAAAGTATTAAAAAATTATCCGTCAACTAAACCCTTTTTCTTAAGTGGAGGAATAGGAATTGAGGAAATGAAGGCGATAAGTGAAATTTTGAAAACTAATCTACCGCTTTATGCCATTGATGTAAACAGTAAATTTGAAATCGAACCTGGATTAAAAAATATAAACTTATTAAAAAATTTGTTGCATAATAATTTTTAATAAAATGGAAAATCAT
>JBIKPM010000265.1:0-3425 GCA_044357435.1 Flavobacterium sp.
ATTATACACCAGATCGTTCCATTCGTACTCTTCCATTAGTTTTTTATATTGATCTTTGAGTTCATTAAATTTACCTTCGAATTCTTTGTTTACTTGGTGAATTCCTCTTGTTTTCCAAGCAACAACATCATCTGTTTTTATTACAGGTGCACCAACAGTCGTTGCGTAGGGTAATAGCTTTGCGTTATACCCTTTTTCTTGAGAGAAAACAATATTGTCTGGTTTTTGTTTTTTCATTTTTTGTGGGAAAAAAATAATAGTGTTTGAATTGCCGTAACTAATCTAATAATATTGTTTAATAAAAATCAATAAAGATTAAACAAATGTAAGTCTTTTTTCAAGATAAAAGACTTTATGTAGATTTTAATATTACTTGATAATAGTTAATCGGAAAGGTTATTTAAAATTAAAGCCTCAATTATGATTAATGAATTAATTATTACATTTACAAAAATTAGATATTATGGTATTGAGTAGATTTTGGTTGGTGATTTTTATATCTTCAATTGCATTTGTGATTTTCAGTTTGTTTTCGGGTAACAGCTATACGATAGACCATGTTTTAAACGGAAAAAAAGACGATCCTGTTTTGATTTCTGAAAAATATATGGATCAGATTCCTGCTCTTATAAAAGACAGCATCAATAAATCAGAAGAAAAAACTTTTATAATCAATAGAGATACGCTAAATGCTGATACTACTTATGTTTATAAAAATAAAACAGTTAAAATTTTTAGTGGGGTTCAAAAATCGGATGGTTTATTGCCCACTTGCAAAAGCACATTACTTGATTTGATTTTGCCACTTATGGCATATTTGGCATTTTTCTGTGGCTTGATGGAGCTTTTAATCATTTCTGGAGCATCTCAAAAATTGGCAAAAGGATTGAGTCCGGTATTCGTAAAAGTGTTTCCAAGTATTCCCAAAAATCATCCGTCCATCTCTTATATGACCTTAAACTTTGCTGCCAATTTCTTGGGATTGGACTCGGCTGCAACACCTTTTGGATTGAAAGCGATGGAAAGTTTGCAAGAAATAAATCCCGAAAAAGACAAGGCTAGCGATGCCCAAATTATGTTTATGTGTTTGCACGCATCTGGACTTACATTAATTGCAACTTCTATAATTGGCTATCGCGCTGCTGCTGGAGCTACAAATCCTGCCGATGTGATGTTGCCTTGTATTATCACCTCTTTTATTGGTACAATTGCTGCTTTTCTTATTGTTGGTGCGAAACAAAAAATCAATTTCAAAAGCGCTTCTTTAGTGCTTGGGCTAATGGTTTTAATTGCTGCAATTGTTGGTTTGTTGATGTATGTAAACCATTTGGATTTAATAGGGAAAAACTACTTCACCTCTAATCTTTCTGCCCTAATTTTAGTAGGGATTATACTTTTTACATTGATATTTTCTTTCAGAAAAGAAAAGAAATTTACCGAAGCCAATACCACTGTTTATGAAGCTTTTGTGGCGGGAGCCAATAACGGTGTTAAAACCGGAGTGACCATTTTTCCGTATGTTTTAGGAATGTTGGTTGCTATTTCTTTATTCAGAAACAGCGGGTTATTTGAAATTATTAGTAACTGGATTGCTTTCGGATTTTCAAATTTGGGAGTAAGTAAAGAAATTACCGACGCTTTGCCAGTAGCATTGCTAAGACCTTTTAGTTCTGCGGGATCAAGAGGGTTTTTGATAGATTCAATGAATACATTTGGTGCCGATTCCATGACGGGAAGATTGAGCAGTATTTTTCAATGTAGTGCCGAAAGCACGTTTTATGTAATCGCGGTTTACTTTGGTTCCGTTAATATAAAAAACACACGTTACGCATTAGGAACGATGCTTATAGTTGATGTGATTTGTGTAATCACGGCTATTTTTGTGGCGAGCTGGTTTTTTTAAACCAAATCAAAATTTAAAAATATTTTTTTTGTCGAATTTTAATCCGTCGCACAAAATATACCAAATAAACTAGACTAAAGTCCAGCCCTACAAAATGTGCCGAGCCGATGGCTCTAAGAAGTCTATGAAAATGTAAAAGTTCCGTAGGAACGATTTATATTGTAGCAACGGATTTTATTCCGTTGGCAAATGAACGATTATGTATTTTGTAACGGATTTTAATCCATTTAATTTATAACAATTCTAAGGCATAAGTTGATATAAATCACAATGAATTCCTTCAACAATTCTTATATTTGACGTGCTTAAAAAACCTCACATTATGGACTTTATATACCAGGATCCTTATCCAATTTTAAAAGACGATACCCAATACCGTAAAATCACTTCCGATTTTGTCAAAATAGAAAAACTCGGCGAAAGAGAAATCTTAACCGTCGACCCAAAAGGATTGGAGTTGTTGGCCCAAGAAGCTTTGAAAGATGTTTCTTTTATGTTGCGAACAGCACATCTAGAAAAATTAAGAGCCATTCTTGACGATCCCGAAGCGACAGACAACGACCGATTTGTGGCTTATAATTTATTGCAAAACGCAGCGGTGGCCATCGAAGGCGAATTGCCTTCTTGTCAAGACACCGGAACAGCGATTGTAATGGCTAAAAAAGGCGAAAATGTATACACGGGAGTTGATGATGCCGAATGGCTTTCAAAAGGGATTTTTAACACCTACCAAGAAAGAAACCTTCGTTATTCTCAAATCGTACCAATCAGTATGTTTGAGGAAAAAAATTCAGGTTCGAATCTTCCGGCACAGATTGATATTTATGCCAAAAAAGGAGCTTCTTACGAGTTCTTGTTTTTAGCAAAAGGAGGTGGTTCTGCCAATAAAACGTATTTATACCAACAAACGAAGTCGCTATTGAATGAGAAATCAATGGATGCTTTCATTCGTGCCAAAATAATGGATTTGGGAACTTCGGCTTGTCCGCCCTATCACTTGGCCTTAGTGATTGGAGGAACATCTGCTGAAGCGAATTTGGCTGCGGTAAAAAAAGCATCAGCAGGATATTTTGACCATTTGCCAACATCCGGAAATATGGCCGGTCAGGCTTTCCGGGATTTAGAATGGGAAAAAAGAGTACAGTTAATTTGCCAAGAAAGTCATATTGGAGCGCAATTTGGTGGAAAATATTTCACCCACGACGTTCGTGTAATTCGTTTGCCGCGTCACGCCGCTTCTTGTCCGGTTGGATTGGGTGTTTCCTGTTCGGCCGATAGAAATATCAAAGGTAAAATCACTAAAGACGGTATTTTCGTGGAGCAATTGGAAGTGAATCCAAAACGTTTGTTGCCGGAAACAGCTCCACATTTGGAACCAGCAGTCGAAATTGATTTGAACCAACCAATGGCTGATATTCTTAAGAAACTATCGCAATATCCTATAAAAACGCGTTTGAAACTCAACGGAACTTTGATTGTAGCTCGCGATATTGCCCACGCAAAAATCAAAGAATTATTGGAT
>JBIKPM010000055.1:0-9997 GCA_044357435.1 Flavobacterium sp.
AGCAAATCATCTGGTTGAATTTTTATTTCATATGAATTCGTCAATTCTTTATTGTTCATACTCTCAATATTTCGATAATAAATCATGTTTTTTCTCGCTACACAAGAAAATAGTACTATTGAAATTGATAGTAATAATATTGTTTTTTTCAATACAAAAAAATATTTCATCTATTTTAAGTTTTTAAGGTAGCAAATGTAGCTATTCCATTTTGATTACAAATGAAAAATAAAAAAATTAACCTTAGATTTTGTTAATAAATTCTTAATTGGGAAGAGGCAAAATAATAACAATTGTCATTTTAAAATGGTCTAATCTATTTTACAATTTTACAATTTTTAATACCGCTAGACAATATATTTTAGTACAATTTATTGGACTATTATATATTGCTAATCGGTATAAAACATTTTTTAGATTTAAAAAAACTGCTAAAAAAAATAATTTACCATGACTAAGCTATAAATTATTTGAACGTAAAAAATTAGGTTTTTACATTAAGTAGGAAAAAGATTTTATTTATCTAACACCTCAAAGTAGGAATTCATACTTTTAAACTCTGGAACTATTTTTTTCATTTTTGCAACAATATCATCATTGTCAAAAAAATGGGACATCCCAATAAGCTCCTCGATTTCAACATGCATCACTTCATGTTCCTCCTCTACCACTTGTTCAATCATAATTTTGGGATGATGGGTATTTAGTGTTTTTGAAGTGTGATTTAGTAGCTCCTCATATAATTTCTCCCCAGGCCTTAATCCAGTAATCTGGATTTGGATGTCTTTTTCAGGAATAAATCCAGCCAATTTGATCATTTTGTTGGCCAAATCAACAATTTTAATAGGATTACCCATATCAAAAATATAAATTTCACCTCCATTCCCCATGGCAGCTGCTTCTAAAACCAATTGACAAGCTTCTGGTATGGTCATAAAATACCTTATAATGTCAGGATGTGTTACCGTAATTGGTCCACCTTCTGCAATTTGTTTAGCAAACAAGGGAACTACAGAACCATTAGATCCGAGCACATTCCCAAAACGGGTAGTAATAAATTTTGTGAAAAATTTTCCGTTGGCACTTCCATGTTTGAATTGTAGTGATTGAACATATTTTTCAGCAATTCTTTTACTTGCCCCCATTATACTGCTTGGATTAACCGCTTTATCCGTAGAAATCATTATAAATTTTTCAACCATGTAATCACAAGACAAATCCGCTAAATTTTTTGTGCCTTCTACATTGGTAAGGATGGCCTGAGAAGGATTTTCTTCCATTAATGGGACATGTTTGTATGCCGCTGCATGAAAAACAACATTGGGTTTGTAAATATTAAATACCCTTTTCATTGCTTCCTTATTCCTAATATCTCCAATAATGTTTCGCACCTTCGTAATAGGATTGATATCTTCTATCTCCAGACTGAGATGATGCAACGGTGTTTCGGCTTGATCCAAAACAATTATTTTTTTTGGTTTGAATCTTAAAACCTGCCGAACGATTTCACTCCCTATTGACCCGGCTGCTCCCGATATTAATATTGTTTTGCCTTCTAATTGTTTTGAAATTGATCTATTGTCCAAAACTATGGGAAGCCTTTCGAGTAAATCTTCAATTTGTATTTTTTTAACTTTTTGGGAAATCTCTTTTTGGTTTTCCCAATCAGAAATTGAAGGAGCCGAGAATATTTTATAATTAAATTCCAAACATTGGTCAACTATAACCAATTGCTCTTCTTTTGACAAACTCCTGTCTGCCAGAATAATCCCTTCAGCACCAACTGAACGCATAACAGCCGGTAATTTTTTTCCTTGGACAAATATGGGCAAATCCAACATCCGTTTCGTTGCATTTTTATTGTTTTTATCTACGAATCCTAGAATCTTAAATCGGGAAGGCGTTTCAAATTTTAAGGCTTTTGCAACATATATAGCATTTGCGTCAGTACCGTAAATAATTATTTTTATTAAATTGTGATTATTCTTTTTTGAAAAGTAAAGATCAAAAGTTTGTTTTACGATAACTCGATACAAAAACAGTCCACAAAAAGATAGTATTACAGCAATAAAAAGGGCAATATTTGAAAATGCTTTTTCATTATAAATCAATTCAAAAGAAAAATTCAGAAAGAGAAAGAATAATAAAACTGAAAGCTGGGAAAACAAAAGTTTTACGGCGTCAATATAAGAAGAGTGCCTTATAATCCCTGCATAGGTTCTAAAAAGCCAAAAGAAAAAAATATTAACCACAAAAAAAAGGGCAATAAATCTAGAGACATGCGTCTTAATAATGTAATCTAAGCCGGTTCCCTCGAACAAGAGATAGGTAAATAAAAAAGACAAGATTAAAACGGTACAATCTATCAAAATAATTATCCACCTAGGCAAATAATTCAAATTATTAATTTTAAAGGTCAAGTTTTTTCTTGAAAAATAATTTGTAAAAGACGTTGCTTCTGTTCTGTTTTTATTGGAATTCAAAATCAATTTTTTTTGGGGAAATTATACGATTTTTGGTCGGAAAATTTAAGTCATTAATTCACAATGGTTAATATGCAATAAAATAAAGCGTTTTTTATCAAATATCCAAACAAAGGAATAAAAAAATACTTTATATTCATCTGTTTATAATTTATTGACTCAGAAAAGAAAGGCGATTTTTACTTTTTGTATTTCAACAATTGAAATAAATAAGTACCGTAACCCGACTTTAGCAATGGTTCAGCCAACTTTTTCAATTGTTCGTCATCAATAAATTCCTGACGCCAGGCAATTTCTTCGATGCAGCCTACTTTCAAGCCCTGCCTTTCTTCGATTACCTGAACAAATTGACCCGCCTGCATTAAACTGGCAAAGGTTCCTGTATCTAGCCATGCGTTTCCTCTTCCTAAGATTCCCACTTTTAACAACCCTTTTTCGAGATACACTTTATTAACATCAGTGATTTCATATTCTCCTCTGGGACTTGGCGCAATGTTCTTGGCAATTTCCACCACACTGTTATCATAAAAATACAGACCGGGCACCGCATAATTCGATTTGGGTTCCATGGGTTTTTCTTCAATAGATAGCGCTTTGTTCTCTTTGTCAAATTCCACAACGCCATACCGTTCCGGATCGGCCACATGGTAAGCAAACACAACACCTCCTTTTGGATTGCTGTTTGATTGCAATAATTGAGGTAAGTTGTCGCCAAAGAAAATATTATCGCCTAAAACTAAAGCCACCGAATCTTGGCCTATAAATTCTTCACCTATCACGAAGGCTTGTGCCAATCCGTTAGGAATAGCCTGCTCCGCATAACTAAAGGTACAGCCCAAATGAGAACCGTCACCCAACAATTTCTTAAAATTAGGCAAATCGTGTGGAGTCGAAATAATCAATATTTCATTTATTCCCGCCATCATCAGGGTCGAAAGTGGATAATAAATCATGGGTTTGTCATACACGGGCATCATTTGCTTGCTTATGGCCAAAGTTAAGGGGTGTAATCTTGTTCCTGATCCTCCTGCTAATATTATTCCTTTCATCTGTTTATATTTATTTGTTTTTCATCTGTCAGATGGAACACCCATAATCGTCCCCTGTTTGTCAATGAGCTATTGTAATGGGTGTTTCATATTGGGCTATGAGTTATGAGCTTATCTTTCGACTTTTTATGGGCGACGAAATTAATGATTATTTGTTAGGATAGAATTAACCAGTTATTACTATATGATTAAATAATTGGTTCACGACATCCTTTATTCTATTTCTTTCATGGTCAGTGAGATTTGAACCGGAAGGCAAACACAAGCCATTTTCAAATAATATGGCCGCTACGTCTGTACCATAATAAGGATGTTTTTCAAAAATGGGTTGCATGTGCATGGGCTTCCACAAAGGACGGCATTCTATATTAGCGGCTTCAAAAGCCAATCGTATCGCTTCACGGTCTATACCATTGATTAATTGAGAATCTATAGTAATGGTACTCAGCCAATAATTTGAAAAATAATTGACATTGGGAACCGTAAAAACAGTTATTCCTTTTATGTCTTTGAATAGGTCGACATAAAAATCATGCATCTCTCTTCGCAAAGAAACATGATTATCCAACACTTCCATTTGCCCCCGACCTATTCCCGCACAAATATTGCTCATTCTGTAATTATAGCCTATTTCACTGTGTTCATAATGGGGCGCTTCATCCCTAGACTGGGTCGCAAAGAAAACTGATTTTTCCTTCCATTCTTTGGTTTTAGTCACGATAGCCCCTCCGCCCGAAGTGGTGATGATTTTATTCCCATTAAAAGACAAAATGCCAATATCCCCAAAAGTGCCACATTTCTGCCCTTTGTAACTACTCCCTAAAGCCTCTGCACTGTCTTCTAAAATGGGGATTTCATACCTATCGGCAATGATTCTGATTTCCTCCACTTTATAGGGAACACCGTACAAGTGCACCGCTATAATGGCTTTTGGTTTTTTTCCTTTGGCAATCCTGTCTTTTATGGCTTCTTCCAGCGCAATGGGACAAAGATTCCAGGTATCCAACTCGCTATCTACAAAAACAGGAATGGCACCTTGATACAAAATAGGATTAGCCGATGCCGAAAAAGTCATGCTTTGACAGATTACCTCATCTCCTGATTTTACACCTAGCAAAACTAATCCAAGATGAATAGCCGCTGTACCTGAACTTAAAGCCCCTACGTATGCTTGGTTTCCCAAATATTCTTCCAAGTCTTTTTCCAATCCATTTACATTAGGCCCTAGTGGTGCCACCCAATTGGTATCAAAAGCCTCTTGAACAAATTTTTGTTCATTACCGCCCATATGCGGAGAAGAAAGCCATATTTTTGAATTATTCATTTTGGTAAAATAGATTTATTTGGACCCCAATTTTTTTCCCATTTAAGATAAAATAAGCCGATTCATTTTGGTCATTGGTCGTTAGTGCCCTAATTTTATTTATTAAATCAATTGCATTACTATTTTCAGAAATATTGATTTCCCGTAATGCTTTTAATTCCTTTTTTTGATGTGAAGTTCCTTTATCCAGTTGCTTAATCCTATTTGGCTTTAGTTTGGATAGTGAATCAAACGACTCATAAAATACTTCTTCTTCTAATTTTAAAACCCTTTTATACAAAGAATTGGCAGTATCTATTGGATAAACATCCATCTTTTTTTGGTGAATTATATCTCCCTCATCTAGAGCTTCCTCCATAAAATGAAGTGTTGCTCCGTAGGGACATCCTTCAATTATAGCCCATGAAGGGGTATGCCAGCCTTTATTATAAGGTAAAAAAGCGGGATGCAAATTAACAACCCCAATTTTTGGAATAGCAAGAATTTCGGCTGGGATAATATAAGGAAAGTGAATCCCAAAAATATAATCTAACTCTAAACTCGACAAAAATTCAATTGCTTTAGGATTTTTAAATTCATTCCCTCTAAAAACCAGCGATTCCTCTAAACCTGAAATTTCAATTAATTCATCGTCGTGGGAAGCCTTATCAAAATCGCTAACAAGTAAAGCAGAAGGCTTATATCCTTTACTGATTATAAATTTTAAAATCGAACAACTAATTTTTCTGTCGCCAGCAAATGCAAATTTCATAATGAATTGATTTTGTTGATAAAATCAGAAGGAAAGGGAATGGAATTTTTAAGCCGATCGAATACGAACTCCGCTTCTAATTCTATTGGTTTATCAGCATGTTTATTAAATTGATTAAACCAATCTTCCAAATGAAAAATATAATCATAAACATCTTTTAATATCATTTCATCACAAGAATAGGAATATTGCACTACTAATTTATATGTTTTTGTATTGGCGCTAAAAATTCTTAGGGCTTGGTAATACATTTTATCTTCTCTATAAAGATTGTATGCACTAGTAGACCTCAGGATTGATCTGATTATTTTTTTTTCTAAACTCATAAATTATTCCCATTGAATGGCTCAATAGTGGCAGCATTGTCTGAATTAATTCCTTCTTTTAAAATCACTTTTTTTATGGTTAAAAAAATTATTTTAAGGTCTAAAATAAATGAAATAGTATCAACATACAAAACATCATAATCAAACTTTTCGCCCCACGATATTGCGTTTCTTCCGTTTACTTGAGCCAATCCTGTAATTCCCGGTTTTACTTCATGTCGTCTATTTTGATAGTCCGTATACAAATGCAAATATTGAGTGAGTAATGGTCTTGGACCTATCAAACTCATATCTCCTTTTAAAACATTTATCAATTGTGGCAATTCATCTAATGATGTTTTCCGAATAAAACTGCCTATTTTTGTTAACCTTATTTCATCGGAACATAAATTTCCGTTTTGATCTTTCTTATCGTTCATCGTTTTAAATTTTACAATTTTAAAAACTACGCCGTCTTTTCCTGGACGCTTTTGAAAGAAAAAAGGACTCCCATTATTGGCAATAAACATAAAAATAATTATGATTACAAACAAGGGTGACAAGACCAATAAACCCAACAAAGAAATAAAAAAATCTACTATTCTCTTGAAGTATTTTTTATACATCTCTAATTACATTTGGCTTCAAAATTACGATATTCCTGCAATATTGATTCCCACATCAATTTTTGATCAAAACGGGATACAATCATTGCCCTTGCATTCTGTTGCATTTTAGAATATTGCTGATTATTCTCCAAGATATTCAACAGAGCAACCTTAATTGCTTGTTTATCTTTTACTGGAATAATATAGCCATTTCTCCTGTCTTCAATAATTTCATTACAGCCATTTATATCCGATACAATGCAGGGAAGTCCCATAGCGCCAGCCTGCATGACAACATTAGGGAAACCCTCTCTATAACTCGGAAAAACCAAGCAATCTGATATGGCAAAATAGGGTCTAACTTCATCTTGGTAACCTACTGAAAATATTGATTTGTTGGCGTTAATCTGAATCAATGTTTCCTCTTTCAAGGGATCCAATTCTGGCTCATAAGGACCAACTAATAGCAACTTTATATCCGTTTTACTTTCTTGAATTTCTGAAAACGCACTTATTAATTCATTTATTCCTTTGTCTGAAACAATGCGACCCACAAATATAAAAACAAAATCAGAAGATTTAATCCCTAGTTCTTGTTTTAAACTGCCCTTCTGATCATCAGAAAAATGTGAAGTGTCAAAATAAGAGGTGTCAATTCCATTGGAACTGCCATTGGCTAGGACTTTTAATTTCGTTGAAGGACAATACTTATTTTCAATTATAACATCTCTCAATATAAAAGAATTTGGATACACTTTTGTCGCACAAGAGTACGTAAGTTTTTCAACAAAATTTAATACCATTCTTTTAAAACCCGCTTGCTCTAATAAAGGCATGCCTGCAACCGTATGTAAGCGATGGGGCACTCTAGCTAATTTTGAAGCTAACATTCCAACAATTCCTGCTTTTGGGGTATGGGTGTGAACAATGAAAGGCTTTGTTTTTTTTAGGAAAAAATACAATTTAAAAACCGCCAACACGTCCTGGATAGGAGTAATTTGGCGAGTCATTTCAAGAGGAAAGACAGCCACTTTTTCTGATTCGCCATATCTTTCCAATCGTTCCTTATCGGAAGAAACTGCAATGACATTATAAAAGGAACTCATAAAATGCAATTGTCCAGAAAGTAATTTTTCTAAAGAAAGTGGAACAGTGGTAATGCGTATAAGGGTCGGTTTTGACATGCAAGGAATGCTGTTTAAAAAATAACTATTATTTTAAGTCCCCAAGGCAACGATCCCTGAGCTCTTTCATCGTCAAACTTTCCATATCAAAAGTAGTGCTGCAATACGTATAAGTATCCACAATCGCCTGAAGTGTTTTTATGGATCCGGCAACATCTCCGCCAAAATTATGAGGATGCCACCACAAGTGGTACACTTCTCCGTTTTTTGCGGCCTGAATCATTTCGTTCTTGATTCTGATTAACCTAGTGTTATTTAACAAGGCTAACGAATGTTGGGGTCTGAGAAATCTACTGGCTGGCTGACAAAGAACTTTGTCTAAGGTTAAACTATTCGGCGTATACGATTTCTTTCCCAAAGGAAAATAGGCATCGCCTGTACGAGCTAATTTTACTGCAAAAGTTTCTTTTTTGGTTGTATCCCAGTACCAAAAATTTGGATTGGTTCGTACTGTTTCAATGCTTTTGTGGGCACATATTTCCATATACTCTTCATTGAATTGGTTTCTCGGAAAAACGAGTGATTTTAAATCAATATTAAATTTTTGAGCCATTTTTATGGCTTGATTTATATCGGCTTCAAATTGCTCTTTGGTTTGTCCCTTTTCCAAACAATAGTAATGGGAATAGGTATGAGTTCCTATTTCTTGTCCCTCGACACTTTGAATACTTTTGATCAAATCAGGTGCAAAGAAAAATTGATCCAAACCACTTTTTTGATGTTTTATTCCATATTCGTATGGATTCAGTTCGATTCTATTGTAAGTTGGGATAATCTCAGGAATGTTCGAATGCCATTCCTCCCAATTTTCATTGAATAACATCCCAACAGTAGCCCAAGTGACATGGATGCTATTCTTTTCAAAAATGGAAACTATTTGAGGAATTGCCTCGAGCGTATTGTTAAAATAAGAAACAGTATCGTTTATTTCAATATGGTCAAATAAACCCCATACTAATTCAAAATCAAGGGAAATAACCAAGGCTCCTCTTTTCATTTTTACTTTTAAATTATTAAACTAAAGTACCAGCTTGGGGGGTGTTTTTTTGTAAAAGCTGGTATTTTTCACTCGCTAAAAAATAATAGATAACAAAAAAACCAAAGTACATCACCATTGATTTTTGACGCATCATAATACCTAAATTTGACATAACAAAAGTTAAGGCAAAGGAAGTCAGCACAAAAATAATAAGGGAGGTTTTAACCAGATAGGGAGCCTTAGTGATAAAACGCAGAAAACGCCTATTGGCTATTTTGGCAAATAACAGCAAATAAATCAGATTTTCTGCCGAGCTAAACAATCCCAAAAGACCTGGAGAATCGACAAAAAGTGGGCGAAACCAAAAGGTAAAAAATTTGAAAGGCAGAGAATAATTACTCATTTGAACTCCTGAACCTGAAGTTTCTAGTCTTCCTGCTTGTTCTAAGGCAAATTGATCAAAATCTTGAACCACATTCTCTGAATCCTGTAACTTTGCTACCGAAAGAATAGATCCTTTGGCAGTTATTAAAAAGGAGATGGAAGCAGCTAAAATCAATAATTTAACACCCGCACCCAATTTACTTTTACCTGTTATTATTCCAACCATGACTCCCACTAAAAGAAAAAGCATTACATGGGGACGAATCATATAGACCAAGAATCCTCCTAAAAGTAATGCAAATAGTCGTTTTTGTGGAAATCGCAAAGCATAAGCAAAAAGCATTAATCCCATAAAAATCAAGCTGCCTTTTCCGAGGGATACGGTCCAAAAATGCATGTTAGGTAAAAAAAGTAAGAGCGTGAGCAAATCATATTTTTTAAAAACAGTCACGTTTATCGTAATATTTTCTTTAAAAAAAATATAGGCAAAAACAAACCCGACATAACCTGTCCAAGCAAAAATAAGCATTACCGAAAGATACGAAAGTCCAAACTGTACAAGAGGATTGGCGATAAAAACAATAAATTTTGTTCCTGTTAGAAAAAGTGACGTCCAATTCTCTCTTACAATGCGCGCATCGAAATAATACGCTTTAGAATCTGATGCCTCAAAAGTAGCGTATGTAAAGTAGATTAGAAAAAAGACCAAATGATACCAATAGAGCCGATTCATTAGTTTCTTGTCAAAAAAAGCAAACTTATTCGACAAATTTTTAAACAGCACTTGATTCGCCATGAATAGCGCAATAAAAACAAATACAAAATCAATCATTTTCTAAAATAATTCTAAATCGCCTAAACTATACCTCCATTTTTGGATAGTATAAACAGTATTAATAAACAGGGAATTTTTTGTAAGTGTTTTAATAG
>JBIKPM010000266.1:0-3420 GCA_044357435.1 Flavobacterium sp.
CTTCGGGAACCACCGTGGAAAATGATACGCCGACCATAATCATACTCCCTCAAACCCCTAGCATCGTCTTGGTGAAAACAGGGGTATTCGCCGATACGAATGCCGATGGATACGCCCAAGTGGGTGAGAAAATCAATTATACTTTTGCCGTGACCAATACCGGTAATGTGACCATCACCAATACCGTCATCTCGGATCCATTGGTGGGATTGGTGCTAAGCGGTAATCCTATTGCCTCTTTGGCTCCCGGAATTACGGCCAATGTCACCGGGGTGTATACCCTAACCCAAGCCGACATCGATGCAGGTCAAGTAACCAACTCCGCCTTGGCAACGGGTAAAGACCCTAATGGAAATGATGTCACTGACACTTCGGGAACCACCGTGGAAAATGATACGCCGACCATAATAATACTTCCTCAAGAATCAAAAATAACGGTGACCAAAACCGCTAATATAGAAGAGTACAGCTTTGTTGGAGATATAATTACTTACACCATAAAAGTTCAAAATACTGGTAATACGACCCTTCATGATGTTGTTGTAACAGATCTATTAACTGGGTTAAACACTGCTGTACAAGGTCCAGCCATTCCAACACTGTTAGCAGGGGAATCAATAGAATTCAATCAAAGCAATTCGGGTTATACAAGCTATACTATAATCAAGAATGATTTAGTTGAAGGCAAAGTAACCAATACTGTGGAGGCAAAAGGATTTGCGCCAAATGAAAATGAAGTTAAAGACATATATACGTTGGTGATTGAGAAAGGTACAGTATTAGGATGTGGAACCATAATCGTACACAATGCCTTTTCCCCAAATAATGACGGAATTAATGAGGTCTTTTTCATCGAAAGTATCAACGATCCCTGCTATCCTGACAATACGGTCGAAATATATAACCGCTGGGGTGTTTTGGTTTTCGAAACCCAAAATTACAATAATGAAAGTAACTTTTTCGATGGAATTTCAAGAGGAAGAACTACCATTAAACAATCCTCAGGCTTGCCTACAGGAACTTACTATTATATATTGAATTATACTTCTGTAGATTTAAATGGAAATATTAATTCCAATAAAAAAGGAGGGTATTTATTCCTTTCAAGGTAAATCTATTTCAAAACTAACTCTCGGTAGTCAACAAAACTAACGGGTTTAAATAACAAACTAAATGAAGACAAGAATAATATTACTCGTTTTGATGTTTACAGGAATCGGGAGTTTTGCGCAACAGGATGCACAGTTCACTCAGTACATGTACAACACTATCAATATCAATCCCGCTTATGCAGGGTCGAGAGGAGCCTTGAGTATATTCGCTTTACATCGTACGCAATGGGTAGGATTAGATGGAGCTCCCGTTACAAATGCCGTTTCCGTAAATACCCCATTTAATGGGACTAATTTGGGTTTGGGAGTATCTTTAGTAAATGATAGAATAGGACCTACCGATGAGAATACATTCTCCGCAGACTTGTCCTATACCATTCACACTTCAGAAACATTTAAACTCTCTTTTGGGATTAAAGCCACGGCTAATTTATTCGATTTAGATGTATCCAGATTAGATCCCGTAAATAGTTCCGATCCGACTTTGCAAAATATGAAAAATAAATTTTCGCCAAATATAGGTGCTGGTGTTTATTTGCATTCAGATAAAGCTTACGTGGGATTATCAGTTCCTAATTTTATAGAAACCAACCGCTATGATGACAATGAAGTGGCCATTTTCAAAGAAAGAATGCATTATTATTTGATTGCTGGATATGTTTTTGATTTAGGCGATTCTGTAAAATTTAAACCAGCTTTATTGTCCAAAATAGTTGGGGGGGCTCCGCTTCAAGTGGATGTTTCCGGAAATTTCATGATTAACGATAAATTTGTAGTAGGAGTAGCTTACAGATGGAGTGCGGCTTTGAGTGCCATGGTTGGTTTTCAAGTTTCCGATTATTTACACATTGGCTACGGATATGATAAGGAAACTACCAATTTAGACCAGTATAATTCTGGTTCTCACGAAATATTCTTGCGTTATGAATTATTCAATAACATCAAGAAAATGACAACTCCAAGATTCTTTTAAAAAAAATATTATGAAAAACCGTGTCCTCTTATACATTACAATAACTGTTTTTACAATTAAAGTCTATTCCCAAAAAGGAAAGGACGCTTCAGTTAATGAAAAACAAAAGAAGTACATAGAAATAGATGTCATAAAAACCTATGAAAGAGTTGCTGTAAAAGGGTACAAATCAGTTGATATGTTCAAAAAAATTGCGGACAGTTATTACTCCAATTTTGAACTGGAAAAAGCCGTGAGTTGGTATTGCGAATTGTTTGCTATGACCTCCAATTTAGAATTTGAATATTATTATAGATATTCTGAGTCATTGAAATCTATCGGACAAAACAAGGAAGCTTATGAAATATTAAAAAAATTCAATCAAAAAGAGATTGCGATAAAAGAGGAAATTTTTAAAAAACAACTATAAAAATCAATCATTATGAAAAATTATATATTCCTTTTTATAACCATAATAAATCTTTTTTCCTTCAGCGGGTATTCCCAAAAGGCCAAAATAGCTGTGGCTGGCAAAAAATACGATAACTATGCGTACATAGATGCCATAAAAACATATGAAAGAGTTGCTAAGAAAGGGTACAAATCGATAGAACTATTTCAAAAACTAGGGGATTCGTATTACTTTAATGCCGAATATGATAATGCAGCTAGATGGTACGACGAATTATTTACCATGACTTCCGATTTGGACTCCGAATATTATTATCGATATGCCCAATCTTTGAAATCAATTGGTAAAAATGATAAAGCCAATGCGATGATGGAAAAGTTCCTTCAGAAAGACTTAAACGACAGCAGGGGATTACTTTTCGAAAAAAATAAAAATTACCTAGATGCTATCAAGGCTAATTCAGGGAGATTCCAAATAGAAGATGCTGGAATAAACTCGATATATTCTGATTATGGTAGTTCGTTCTATTTAAATAAACTCGTCTTCGCATCAGCCAGAGATACGGGAAGTTTGGCCCATAGAACACACGGATGGACTGGTCAATATTTTACAAACATTTACATTGCTGACCTAGGTGATGAAATGACACCAAGTAAGGTTGGGAAATTTTCCAAAAATATAAATTCAAAATTCCACGAATCGACTCCAGTTTTTACCAAAGACAGAAAAACAATGTATTTCACCAGGAACAACTATCTTGATGGTAAAAAGGGAAAAGATGGAAATGATGTTACTCTTGTAAAGATATACAAAGCCAGTTTCGAGAATGATCAATGGACTAAAATAACCGAATTACCTTTTGATAATGATGATTACAGCACTGCACATCCTGTACTAAGTCCAGATGAAAAGACATTGTATTTTGCGTCGGATATGCCAGATAG
>JBIKPM010000267.1:0-3414 GCA_044357435.1 Flavobacterium sp.
GTCTTGTAAAAAATCCAAGGAAGTTTCTAAAATAGTGGGTTCCGATTGGCTATTAGGAAAATGGGAAAACAAATCGGATGAAGGCAATCTATTGGAAACCTGGACAAAAGTAAACGACAGCCTCTTCCTTGGCGAAAGCTACTTCATAAAAGAAAAAGACACCTTGCATTCCGAAAAAATGGAGTTGCAACAAAAAGGCGAAAATCTATTATATATTTCGACCATTAAAGGACAAAATAATGACAAACCCATAACGTTCAACCACAATATCGAAATCGAGAAACAATTGGTTTTTGAGAATCCCAAAAATGAGTATCCACGAAAAATAGTTTACAAACCCATTGCAAAAGACCGAATATTCATTGAAGTCTCTGGGATTCAACAAGGAAAACCAAGTTCCGAAAAATATTCATTGAAGAAAACGAAGTGAAAATTTTATACTCGTTTTCAAAAATAATAACCCTATCTTTTTTGCCTAATTTTTTTTTACTCCCTACCTCTTTGAATTTCAATTAATTACAGAAAAATACTAAATTATTATTTATAATTAGTCTAAATAGATTTTGATAAACCAAAATCGGATTCTATATTTGCGCTGTTATTTTTATTTATTCTAAATAGAATTAACTAAATACTATAAAAAAAATAATTTACTCCATGAAAAAAATAGTTACTCTAGTTTTTATCACAACCTCATTATTAAGTTTTTCCCAAGAAAAAGAAGTAAAAAAAGACACCATTAATTCCTTATCCGAAGTCATCATCAATTCTGATGCGATAGTGGGCAACAAGTTCAAGGCAAAGAACAAGGCTGGATCCATATTCTATATTTCTGAAGCTGATTTAAAAGTATTTAGGCAAGATGACATTTCCAGAATTTTAATCAATGTGCCGGGAGTAACTATTCAAGAAACAGATGGTTTTGGTTTACGCCCAAGCATCGGAATGAGAGGAACAAATCCGGACAGAAGCTCGAAAATAACACTTATGGAGGATGGAGTTCTTATTGCTCCGGCACCCTATGCTGCCCCTGCTGCTTATTATTTTCCAACAGCTGGGCGTATGAAAGCCTTTGAAATCATCAAGGGAGGAAGCCAAATTCAATATGGACCTTACACTACAGCAGGAGCCTTGAATATGGTATCGACACAAATCCCCAGTACTTTTTCCGGGAATGTCAGTGCCACTTATGGCAGTTTTAATACCAAACATTTCTACACCAGTTTAGGAGATTCTTTCAAAAACTTTGCTTACTTGGTAGAATACAACAACCGAAATTCGGATGGTTTTATGGATATTGATTATAGTTCCAAAAAAACAGGTTTTGATGCTAGCGATTATGTTGCAAAATTTCGTTTAAACACTGATTTAGATGCAAAAATATACCAATCGTTAACAATGAAGCTTCAATATTCTGAAGATGCTACACAAGAAACGTATTTAGGACTGACTGATACCGATTACAAAACAAATCCATACCGAAGATATTTAGGTTCTAATGAAGACAATCTAATTACAGACCATTTTCAATTAATGGCTACCCATTATATCAAACCAACACAAAATCTAACTTTTACGACAAAAGCATATAGGAATACTTTTACCAGAAATTGGTACAAACTGGATGCTGTAAATTTAGGGACTACATCGGTTTCCATCACAAATATACTGGCAGACCCCATTAAATATCAAGGAGAATACAATGCCATTGCCGGAAACAGCAACACCATTGCAAATGCGCTTCGTGTAAAAGCAAACAACAGAAAATATGAGTCACAAGGGGCGCAAACAGTCGGGAATTATAAATTTTCGACGGGAAAAGTTAAACACGACTTGGAATTTGGAGTTCGTTATCACGAAGACTATGAAGACCGATACCAATGGGTGGATGGTTATGCCATAAACAACAAATTTATGAACCAAACCAATAATGGCATTGGCGGTAGCGATGCCAATAGAGTTCAAAGCGCAAAAGCAGTAGCTACACATTTATTGTATAATATCACGCTACAAGACTTCGTTTTTACTCCAGGCTTGAGAAACGAGAACATCAGTATTACAAACACAGATTATGGGAAATTAGACCCAAACAGAACCGGTGCAAATTTAATAACTCAGGAGAATAGCGTTAATGTATGGATTCCGGGAATGGGAATATTATACCACATCAACGATAACTATAAATTATTTGCAAGTTTACACAAAGGTTTTTCACCTCCTGGAGTTTTAGCCGGGGAAGATGCTGAAAACAGTGTTAATTCCGAATTTGGATTCCGCATGAATAAAAATGCCTTTTCATCTGAAATAGTAATTTACAACAACGACTACTCCAATTTGCAAGGAGCCGATACTATGTCTGGCGGAGGCAGTGGAACGGGTGATTTGTTTAACGCTGGTGCTGCAAAAGTGTGTGGATTGGAACTCACGGCCTCTTATGATGTAATGCACCTTTCAAAGGTTTTGAAATTTCCAATTGCCTTAAGTTATACCTATACCAATACCAAATTGAAGTCCGATTTTAGTAGCCCAAGTTGGGGAACAGTGGCATATGGTGACGAAATTCCATTTATTGCAAAAAACCAATTGGCCTTAACTGCTGATTTAGAACACAAGAAATACAGCTTAGCTTTAAATGCACGTTACATTGGAGAATTCAGAACAAAAGCAGGTCAGGGCGACATTCCAGAAAATTTTAAAATTCAGGACAACATAATAATTGATTTTGCGGCCAAATACCATCTCACCAATAAAGTGAGTTTAACATCAAATATTATTAATTTATTAGATTCAGATAAAGGTGTTGCAAAAACGCCAGCTGGGCTAAGACCTAGTCATCCCTTTGGAATTAATGCCGGTATTTTAGCAAGGTTTTAATCACAAATAATTTGAACTAAAAACCCGACCTGTTTTTTAAAACGGGTCGGGTTTCGTGTTTTATAGACTAATACTATTCTTATTTCAAGCCAGCTATACTCAGCTCAATCGTGGCAATTTTTGCCAAAGCATCAGCTTCTTTTTGTCTTTCATTTGCCAAAACTTTTTCTGGTGCTCCAGCCACAAATTTCTCATTGGCTAATTTACTTTGAACCGATTTCAAGAATCCTTGGGTGTAAACCAATTCAGCTGTTAATTTGGCAATTTCTTCTTCCACATTGATATTTCCTGTAATCGGTATGAAATATTCATTCGATTTAACTCTGAAAGACAACGCACCATCCACTTTATCCGAAACATATTCTAACGAAGTAATGTTCCCTAACTTGGTCACAACCGAATCAAAATAAGTCGATGCTTTATCATTGTTTACCACTTTCAATTCGATGGTATCTTTAAATGGAATATTCTTGTCTTTACGAATCGTCCTGATCCCGGAAATTACTTCAATCGTGTTTTCGAAATCGGTAATTAATTGCG
>JBIKPM010000306.1:0-2886 GCA_044357435.1 Flavobacterium sp.
GAAAACCTTATATTTGGGCGCCATATCTTTATGACGGAAGTTCATGAAATCAATCACACCATCGAGCGTATATTCAATATTGTTTCTGGAATTGTTTTCAATGCCAATGACGGTTTCCGTGTTTTGATAATTTTTTTCAACTTCCTCTTCAACGGGGACTGTATTACTCCCCCGTCTTATAAAAATACTATTGGTGTGGATGGTGTGAATTCCTTTTTTGAAGTGGGATGTTTTACTTTTGGCTTTTATGGTCACTAATCCTATGACTTTGTCTTTTGGTAAATTAGGGAAAGGCACGTTTTCATACTGGATTTTCGGTGGATTCTCGAGATAGGCATTGACCAAGTTTTGGATGTGGCTGTCATCAAAAAAATCATCGCCCACAATTTCGTTATTTTGGTCTTCCACACCCACAACGATATATGAATTATTAGCCGGATTCGAGTTAGACAAGGCGCAAATATGCTTCAAAAACTTAGCTTTTCCCTCCCGGGTATGCAAATTCAACTGTCTTTTTTTGTCATAAAAACTACACTCATCATTGTGAGCCAAAAGGTTTTTAATTAAAAGACGTTTATTAATCATTTGAATTCGGATTTAAAATCAAACACTCATCAAGGGACATTATTGCCGGCGCTTTCTGTCCAAAAAGCAAACCAATCTTCCAGTTCCATTTCGAGGATTGTGGCCTTCATTAAATTCGTAATTCTCGTCTTGTCTGCCGAGCCAAAAACTGGTAAAATACCTGATGGATGTTTCAAAATCCAGGCGAGAAGCAAAACGTCCATTTCAACATTGTATTTTGACGAAAGTTGTGTTGCCAGTTTCTTAATACGAATGGATTTTTCGTCATCTTTCTTAAAAACGGTTCCCAATGGGGACCAGCACATAGGCTGAATGCCATTGCTTTGCATATGGTCTAAACTCCCGTTGAGCATCGCATCAAAATGGGTAACGGAAAACTCGATTTGGTTGTACTTTATTTCGGTTTTTGCCTGGATTAAATCCGTCTGGCTCGGAGTAAAATTAGAAACTCCAAACTCCAAAATTTTACCTTCGTTCTTGAGTTTTTCAATTGCCTCGGCAATCTCGTCAGGGTGCATCAATGGACTTGGTCGGTGCAACAAAAGCAAGTCCAAATAATCGGTTTTCAAATTTTTCAGCGATTGTTCGGCTGACACAATAATATGGGATTTAGAATAGTCGTAATGCTTGATTTTGGCAGACCTGTTTTCTGAAACCAATTGAATGCCGCATTTCGAAATCAGTTGGATTTTTTTTCTGTCGATTTGGCTTTCGCCGAAAGCGTTTCCAAAATCGGCTTCGGTAGTATAGCCCCCATAAATATCGGCATGGTCAAATGTGGTAATTCCGTTTTCCAGACAGAAATTCATTAGGTCAATCATCTGATCTTTGTCTAGTTTTTTGCCCCATTTCCCCCAGGTCATCGTGCCGGCAATAATTTTGGAAAAAGGTATCTTGTCCATTTTTTATATTTTTAAACGCTGTTAGTGAATTCTCAATTTTGATGCTTATTTTTTAAAAACTTTAAAATTATGAAAATACTATCACAAATCATCCTTAAAATTGAGGGATTGTAAGAAGTTTTAACCATTCTTTAACATCCTACTTCTAAAAAAAAATTGAATTTGCACCATCAAAAATAACGGGCACAATTTACACTAATCAAAATAAGGAAATGGAAGAAAATACAACGACTTTGGACATTAGGGCAATCAATGAAAAAATAGAAAGAGAAAGTGCTTTTATCGATTTGCTTACCATGGAAATGAATAAAGTAATCGTGGGTCAAAAACACATGATTGAGCGATTATTAATTGGACTTTTAGGGCAAGGGCATATTTTGCTTGAAGGCGTTCCGGGATTGGCAAAAACATTGGCCATAAACACCTTATCACAAGCGGTTCACGGTTCCTTTAGCCGAATTCAGTTCACTCCAGATTTATTGCCTGCGGATGTTGTGGGAACCATGATTTACAATATCAAACAAAATGAATTTTCCATCAAAAAAGGGCCTGTTTTCGCCAACTTCGTTCTAGCCGATGAGATAAATCGTGCTCCCGCCAAAGTACAATCCGCATTATTGGAAGCGATGCAAGAAAAACAAGTGACCATTGGCGACACCACTTTCAAATTAGATAGGCCATTTTTGGTTTTGGCTACCCAAAACCCGATTGAACAAGAAGGAACTTACCCATTGCCAGAAGCTCAAGTGGATCGTTTTATGTTGAAAACCGTGATTGATTATCCAAAAATGGATGAGGAAAGAATGGTTATTCGCCAGAATTTAAAAGGAAATTACGAAAAAGTGAATGCAGTAGTTTCGGTTGAGCAAATTTTGCGTGCCCAAGAAGCGGTTCGTGAAGTGTATATGGATGAAAAAATCGAAAAATACATTCTTGATATTGTGTTCGCCACCCGTTTTCCAGAAAAATACAAATTGGCCGACTTGAAACCCCTAATAAGTTTTGGAGCCTCGCCACGTGGAAGTATCAATCTGGCCAACGCCGCAAAATGTTATGCCTTTATCAAACGCCGTGGTTATGTAATTCCAGAAGATGTTCGCGCTGTGGTTCACGATGTATTGCGTCACAGAATTGGACTTACATATGAGGCTGAAGCCGAAAACATCACCTCGGTTGACATCATCAACAAAATCGTAAACGAGATTGAAGTACCTTAAGGATAGTTTTCAGTTTTCAGTGGCAGTTTTCAGACTACGGTCAACTGCGACTGAAAACTGCGACTGAAAACTAAATAAATGGAAACAAAAGACCTCTTAAAAAAAGTACGAAAAATAGAAATCAAAACCCGAAGATTGAGCGATCACATCTTTTCGGGTGAATATCATACGTCGTTCAAAGG
>JBIKPM010000268.1:0-3407 GCA_044357435.1 Flavobacterium sp.
CTATTGGAATTGTAACCCATACAGACATGTGCACTAAAATTGGAACTGGTCGATTGGCCGTATCGGCTACAATAGACAAAATTATGTCATCGCCTGTGGTAACCGTCGTAGAGAATGTCTCTTTGGCAGAAGCCCAATTGCTCATGTTGAAACACAATGTGACGCATTTGTGTGTCACTCAGGATGGAACCGATAAATCGGCGGTAAAAGGAATTATTTCCGAACACGATTTGATAGCAGCCCAAGCCAGCAATCCAGGTGTTCTAATAAAAGAAATTAAGCGTTCCCATTCCCCAAAAGATTTGAAACTGATACGGGATCGATTAACCGATATCATCCAAAAATCAATTCATAAAAACATACCGCTTTCCCACATTAACAACATTGCCAGCGAAATCAATTTAGCCATTATTAAAAGGGCAGTCGAAATATCTATTTTGGATTTAGGCTCCCCTCCTGCCCGTTTTGCATGGCTTAGCATAGGGAGTCAAGGCAGAAAAGAACAATTGTTGTTAACCGATCAAGACAGTATTCTAATTTTTGAGGATGTTACTGCCGACAAATATCGAGACGTGAAAGACTATTTCCTTAAATTAGCAAAAAGAACTACCGCCATTTTGGAAAAGGTGGGGTATCAACCCTGTCCAAATGGACAAATGGGAAGTAATATGCTTTGGTGTAAATCACTGACTGACTGGACAAAACAATATAATGTTTGGATAAACACTCCTGGTGAAAACAGCAATAATATAAGCAGTATTTTCTTTGATTACGAAATTGCCTTTGGCGAACCAAAAATAGAAGAAGCTATCGAAAGCGTGATTTTCAATAATGTTAAGAATAATGCCTTATTTTTCGACTTTTTAGGAAATGATGCGTTGAGAAATAATTCACCTTTAAGTTTTTTCAAAAAATTCAATGTTGAAGAAGAAGGTATTGATAAGGATAAGTTTGACATCAAAACAAAGGCTTTAATGCCTCTCATTGATGGAGCACGCCTTTTTATTTTGAGCCACAATATTAAAGGGGTAAATAACACCTATTTGCGATTTAAGCAACTGGCTATTATTGACACTAAAAATGCTGAGATTTATCTTAATTGTGCTGAAGCTTTTTTGACTTTATTAAAATTCAGAACCCTGGAAGGTTTGAAAAATGATAATTCAGGACAATTCATTAACCTACAGGAATTATCAAAAGTGGATAGAGATAATTTGAAAAATGCCTTAGCCCCAATGAAAGATTTGGAAGAATTGATAAAAAACAAGTTCCAACTTACCCAATTTTCATAATCATGTTAGACTGGCTAAAAAATATCAATAAAGAATACCCCGATTTTTGGCAAACATATCTTTCGAAATTTGAAAAAAAATCGAAGCGTTTTGTGGTACTGTGTACCGAAACTTCGGGATTAAATTCACACAAAGATGTAATTTTATCCATCGGTGGCTTTGCAATAGTCAATAATAGTATTTATATAGGAGACAGTTTTGAAACCGTTTTGTTGCAATACAAATACTGCCATGACAATGGCCTTTCAAACGAGTTTATTGTAGAAAGCAAAATGAAAAAATTAGGGGAACCTGATGCCATAAAGGCTTTTATCGATTTTATAGGCAATGCTACTTTAGTGGGACACCATGTTCATTTTGATGTTGAAATGATTAATGTAGCCTTAGAAAAATTAGATTGCGGAAGATTGAAAAACGAAGCATTGGATATTGACATCATGTACAGAAAATTACATGACATAACTAATAAACAATTTTCACTTGATGAATTGTGTGATATCTACAAAATTCCAAAGAGTGATCGAAATTCTTCGTCTGAAGATGCTTATAAAATAGCCTTACTTTTCCTTAAATTAAAATCGCGTTTGGGATTGAATTGATCAGAAATCATTCGCCCAAATTTAACTAATTAATTAATTTGAATACTTAGAAACTGTTTTTCATCCCCCTCATCTCCTCCGAACAAAAAAACTCGTTCAAAAAAATCTAATGTTTTTTCCCTCCCAAATCCTGCATCAGTTTGGCGGGAAATCGTGTGGAAGCGTAACGTGCGGGAATGACAGCTATTATTTTCATTTTTAATTTGTTTTTTTGCCAAGAATGCTCAAAGGAACGAAGTTTTGTTTAGTTATTGTAAGCAAATAATCTTATCCGCCAATATTCTTATAAGCGTCATTTATCAAGTACTTTGTTTCTTCAAAATCTATTACGTCTTTAATGGTCAATTCAAATTCACCAGTCCCATAATGCCCAATATTTCTAACATCTCTACATTGTGCTGGCATAGGTTTTACTTCGTCTGGATTCAGTTTCAAATACAGTGTTAGCTTTTTCTTGTATGTTTGGAGACAAACAAAGTTCTGACTAGTTTTGTATGCTATGTAATTTTTCTTTGGTAATTCTTCTATTGAACTATCTAATGAAGTAATGAAATCCCTGATAGTATTAAATAAATCTACTAAGCTTTTGTCAAGATTATCAAAATGTTCTTCAATTGTATAAACTGCATTTTTTCTGGTAATAGCAGCCTTTTTTCCCGCTTCGACCATTATAGGATTTTTTTCATTATAATCTTCAAATTCTCTTGAAGTTGTATTGGTGCGTTTGTAAACTTCTTCAATATTCAATATACCATTTTCATATAGTTTATATTGCCAAAGTTCTATATTTGCTCCCATTACTTGAACTGCGTGTAAATCATATTTTTTATATTCTGGAGCAATGCAAATCACTCGAATATCAGACCAATCGACTTCAATATTTTTACCTAAAACTTTATTTGCAGCAACCTGAAAATCTCCTTTATGATCTCTAATCCAATGCAAATAATATAGACTTTGATTAATCAAATCAGATGAAGCAACTTTTTTGTATTCAATAATTACAGGATTAAGATCTTCTGAAATTGCCAAGGAATCAATACGCCCAGAGTGAATATTTCCTGTAGAAAATTCGGTTGCAATTAATCGACAGTTAAATATGATTTCCATATTTTCTTCAATTAATCGCTGAAGGTCTTTTTCAAGTTTAAATTCACTCAATCGAACTCTCTTTGCCTTTCCTTTTTCAATTTCAAATATTGCCATTTATTTTGACTTTTAATTAATTCATTTTTCAAATATACCATTTTCCCACAAAACCAATCTACATAATCTTCACCGAAGTCATACTCATCGAACCCGCTACTAATTTGTCGTTGAACAAACTCAGTTCTTCGGTTTTGTCTTTCAGTCCCAAGGTATAAATTAAGGGCAAATAATGGTCTGGCGTAGGAATTGCAATTTGTCCCAAAAACAATAGAGGCATTTTTTCAGTATTCGAAAAAGTGTTTGAAATTTTATGTAAATGGTTTAAAGTGTTTATAAAAAAAAATTTTTGCATAATATATACGCGATA
>JBIKPM010000269.1:0-3406 GCA_044357435.1 Flavobacterium sp.
AAGTGGTGCTTCCTGACATCACATTGAGTTGGTGTGTGATGAACACAGATGGTATTTTTTTACTAAAAACTCCTAGACGATTATCTGAAATTATGCCATCGATAGCATATTTTTGAATCCATTGCTTGACCATTTTTTTTTCTTCTAAAATGGCATTAATTATTTTTGGAAAGTTCTGTAATAATTTCCATTTGAAATTTTTGCCGTTCTTAGCATATTCTATTTGGTAAGAAGGCAATTCAAGTATTTGCAAATAGGGAAATTCTTTTCGCAATAACTTTAGTGCAATGCCATCGGAAGCAATAATGGGAATAAAATTATTTTCCTGCAACGCTTTAATAATGGGAATACAACGCGTAGCATGGCCCAAACCCCAATTTAAAGGAGCAATCAGAATAGTTTTAGGAGAAGAGTTGAAATCCATATTACAAAGTTATGCTAATCGCAAATGTTTTGGCTTTTCAAAGTATTACCTTATTGTTAAGGTATTCGTTTGTAAAATTTAGAAATAAGCTCTCAGCTGAACATTTCCGGTGTGAATGGTTTGGCTGGATTCGCTTCTCCGGCCTTGATAATTCAGGTTTATGTCCAGAAATTGCGTCAGGTTTTTTTGTAAAAGAAATCGCCAAGTCATGTTCTGCCCTGTTTGTAATCCTTCGAGCATTTGAAATCCGACGGAGGAAAATTCATTTCCAGTGAATTTATTTTGGTAAAAAGAAATTTCTCCATTCATGGTCAAATTCTTTTTACTTGAGTACGAAAAGGAAGTTCCAAACCTGTTTTGGAGTAATGTTTCCAAATTTCCCATCTGATTTTCCTTGTTTTGCAATTCATAAAACAGATCCCAACTGGTGCTTTTAGAAAATAAGTAACTGATTTTTGGGGCCAATTGATAGCCTTTGATGTCATAATTTTTTTCAGGAAAATTTTCGGAAAGGATTGATGTTTGGATGGTTTTGGCAAACATTCCAAACAACCAACTCTTCTCATATAAATGATTGTATTGCAATTGATGAGAGCTGTTTTTAGCTTCTTGTGAACCAATGGAAAGGAGGTTCTTGGACTGATTTTGCAAATAGGTATACGTAATCGAATGGTTTTGTTTGCCTCGATTGAAGAACAAGCTATTCCTGAAGCTGGAGTTTAAGCCGAGCACATTTTCATTGGAATTGCCAAAAGGATTTAAATTAAAATTGTCTCCTTCATTTTTGATTTTTCGATCTATTAAAAAGGAAGTTTGGTTATAAAAATAGGATAGCACTTTCTTGAAACCTCGCTCATTTTGCCATTGATTGGGGTTCAGCGTTACGGATTGGGAAAACTTGTTTTGATGGGTTTTGATGTAAATTCGGTTGGGTAAAAATAGCCTGATATATTTAGCCTGATCAATAAATGGGGCTACCTCAAACTCCTGTAATTCCTGGATTCCGTTGCTGTTGTAGTCGTTCCAAGTGTAAACTCCTTGCCCGATAGGAACTTCCAAATAGGTAAAATCCTGTTGCGGGATGGAGCCGGAATTTGTTTCGAATACCGTTGTGCTTTGAATGAGTTGATTAAAAAAACGGTCGTTATACAGTATTCTGGAATTGAGGGAAGGTTCTTTTTTCTTTGACGCGTCAACAAAATCCAAAACTCGGTAGTTCATATAAACAGACAAATCACTTTTTTTGGTTTGAATCATTTTCGATTTCATGAAAAATGTCTGTGAGCTATTTACCCGCTGTATCAGTCCGTTCTGTAAACTATCATTTGTTCTTTTCAAATAGCCTAATTCCACGAAAACCCTGGTGCTATCACCGCGACCGGTTAAGAAACCATACTCGGAAAACCGTTGGCTTACTGCCGAAAATTGATTGGTAGATTTGCTTTTTTCTTGGTTGTCTTCTATTCTCAGGCTGGTGCCAATCCAGTTTTTCTTGAAATGATACCGAATTTGGGATTGGTTTCTCAAGAATTTTGTGGTAGAAACATCGGCATCGCTTTTTAAGAAGCTTCCCTGATTTTGAATAGTCCAATTTTTTAATTTGAAATTTCCTTTTAAAACATGGCGATTTCCCGAAAAGGTGTCGGAGAAATCCAGTTTTTCAAATTGATAAACCAAATTTCCTTTTTCTGGCAGAGCCAAATCCAACCCAGAAACTAAATAACTTTGATTTCCTGAGGTAAGAATTCCAATATTCCAATCCCGGTCAAATTCGATGCTGTACAGTCGCTCTACAGTGCTGAAATTTTTCTGAATAAATTGATAATTGGAGAAAGCATCCACTTTCCATTCTTTTGAAAACAGCCTTTGTTTGGCGTTTATTTTTCCGGCTAGGCCTTGATTATTGGCATCGTCCTGCGGAGAAAATAAATTTTTGTCATTATTGCTGATTCCCAATTCAAAATCAACCGCTGTTTTTTCTGTGGGTGTGTATTTCCCCAAAAAGGTGGCTACTTGAATTTTTGTTGGCGAAACCAATTGAATAATCGGATCATAATTTCCCTGCGGAACTGTATTTATGGGTTCAATATATTCATAAATTCGCCCAATACTTGCTGCATTTTTCAAAATATAATTTCCTTTGTTGGAGCCCACCAAAGTAAATCGAACAGTGTATAATTCATCTTGTGGGTTATTTGAATATTCGAAAACTTCTGTGGTACCCTCCAACACTTTTTTATACATCACTTTATTGACGGAATACGAATCTACATAAGCAGATGGCGCTACCATCAAGTCGGGTTTATCGCCTGCATTGACCAAGATTTGTGCTTGTTCTGCCGAAAGATTTTGTTGCAAAGGCTGATTTTTCAAATCGCTTTCGGAATATAAATAGCTGCTGAAACTCCATTGTTTATTTTCGTGAGAAGTACCTGCGTAGGTAACAAATCGGGTGTAATTTCTATCAGAATATTGGTATTCTATAGCGATTCTCATTTCGGAATTGATGGTAAAAAGGGGAGTAAATACAATTTCGCCTGCATTATAATCTATTGTGTAATCATTGTTTTCACCGCGTTTCAATAAAATTCCATTCACATAAACCCGCTCTGAACCTGAAATGACCAGCACATACAACTCGCCATTTTGTCCTTTTAATTTATAAGGTCCCTGATTGCCTTCTTGCCCTACAAAATTGCTTTTGGCATATTGTCCTCTGACCAAGGCTGCCGAAGCAAAAATATTCGTTTTGCTGTCTTCGGTTCCAAAATCGAAATTGGTAGCAACCCCCTGTACTTTTTTATTAAAATTCAGGAACTGTGCTTTCTTATTTTCAAGAAAAACATCTCCTGCTCGAATATTCCATTTATCGCTAAACAGTTCCATAAAAACATTGTCAAATTGATCCAGTTTTTGGGAATAACCACCATCTTGTAATGGAATATTACTGTCTTGTAGCGAGGCGCGCAAACTCACTTTTTC
>JBIKPM010000270.1:0-3332 GCA_044357435.1 Flavobacterium sp.
CCAAGCTTTTCCAATCCGGATGATACCCTTTTCTACGGTCTGGATGTTCGAAAAGATTAGATCCATCAAAAAATCCCAATCCGTGGGCGTCATCAGGAAAATGGGAAGGAACCCAATCCAAGATTACCCCAATTCCTGCTTGATGTAATTTATCGACTAATACCATGAAATCCTGCGGTTTTCCAAAACGGGAAGTGGGTGCAAAATACCCAACTAATTGATATCCCCATGATGGATCGTATGGATATTCCATAATTGGCATGAACTCAACATGTGTAAAACCCGTTTCCTTTACGTAATTGACCAAGTCTTCCGCTAATTCCAGATAGGTCAAGAATTTTCCTTCTGCATTGCGTTTCCATGAACCCAAATGAACTTCGTAAACCGAATAAGGCTTGTCCAAGTCATTATGGTCTTTACGCGTTTTCATCCATTCTTTGTCTTTCCAATTATAATCTAAATCCCAAATTACGGAAGCTGTGTGAGGTGGATGTTCACAATATAAGGCAAACGGATCCGCTTTTTCAGTAATGATTCCGTTGTTGTTTGATTGTATTTTGTATTTATAGGTAGTCCCTTTTTCAAGACCCGGAATAAATCCTTCCCAAATTCCGGAGGAATCCCAACGTACCTGTAACTCATGATCTCCTTGAAGCCAATAATTAAAATCACCAACTACAGAAACGGAACGGGCTGATGGAGCCCAAACGGCAAAATAAACACCTTTTACTCCGTCAACTTCTATAAGATGTGCGCCTAGTTTTTCATATAATCTGAAATGTTTTCCAGCTTTGAATAAATTAATGTCGAAATCAGTAAAAAGGGAATAAGATTGTACTTTGTTCATTTTTATGGTATTGTTATTTTGTATTTATTGAAATAGTAATCTGTTGGTTTAGACAACAATGTTTTGCAAATTTATTTTAAGCTTCAATTTTAAATAAATGAAAAGGAAGATCGGGAGAAAGCTCCACGAAATTCCATTCTTTATCCCAAATGTATTTATTTCCCGTAATTAAGTCGGTAATCCTGATAGGTAAATTCCCCAAAAACTCCTTTGGCAACTTTACTGATGCTTGTGTCGTGTTATAGGCATCGAGACTGACAATCATTAAAGTCTGGTTTTGTTTGTCATCGTCAAACTTGTAATAAGCTAAAACCTGCTCATTATTAGTGTCACAAAAAACAATATTGTTGGTTTGTTGCAGTGAAATTTGTTCTTTCCTAACCGAATTTATACGAGTAATTAGAGTAGTAATTTTATTTTGCTTTTCCCAATCCCATTTAAAATATTCATACTTTTCAGAATCCAAATATTCTTCTTTTCCGGGAGCCATAGGTGTCGAAATTCGATATTCGAAAACGGGTCCATAAATTCCAACGCTAGAACTTAAGGTAGCCGCCAGAAAATATTTTTGAAGATGAATGGATTCATTGCCACTTTGCAAAGGAAAAGGATTGATATCTGGTGTATTAGGCCAAAAATTGGGACGGTAAAATTCTTTTTGCTCGGATTGAGTCAACTCAGTAACATATTCAGTCAATTCACTTTTTGAATTTCTCCAAGTAAAATAAGTGTAGGACTGGCTAAATCCTTGTTTCGCCAACTCGTTCATAATTTTTGGACGCGTGAAAGCTTCCGCCAAAAACAATACATCCGGGTGTTTTTTCTTGATTTCTGAAATCAACCAACCCCAAAAAAAGAACGGTTTTGTATGGGGATTATCCACTCTAAAAATCTTGATGTCGCATTCTTCTATCCAAAATAAAGCGACATCTAATAGTTCTTTCCATAGGTTTTTCCAATCGGAACTTTCGAAATATATAGGCTGAATATCTTGGTATTTTTTAGGAGGATTTTCGGCATATTGTACCGTTCCATCGGGTCTCCACTTAAACCATTGCGGAAAATCCTTCACATAAGGATGGTCAGGCGCTGCTTGCAGTGCATAGTCCATAGCCACTTCTATCCCTAACTCCTTTGCTTTTTTTACCAACGATTTAAAGTCATCAATAGTTCCTAATTCCGGGTGGGTCGATTTGTGTCCACCATGGTGGGAACCTATTCCCCACGGCGAACCTACGTCGCCTTGTTGGGCATTAGTGGCATTATTCTTTCCTTTACGGTTGACTTCCCCAATAGGGTGAATCGGCGGAAAATACAAAGTATCAAATCCCATTGTGGCAACTCTTGGCAACAATCTTTCACAATCCTTGAAAGTGCCGTGTTTGCCTTCTTCTTGTGAAGCGGAACGGGGAAAAAATTCATACCAAGTACTAAATAGTGCTTTCTTTCTATCAACATACACCTTCAATTCTGAAGATTTGTTTTCTAAAAACCGAACGGGGTATTTCTTGAAAATTTGATGTAATTCAGCAGAAATCGCTACTTGAATTGCTTGGTCATAATCAGATTCATTGGTGAAATATGCAGCTGCTTTTTCGAGGTACTCTTTCTCTGGGTCAGAAGCCATTTCCATAACCGATTTTACATATTCGGCACCTTCCAACAATTCCGATTTGACATACTGATTGTCTTGAATTTTACGTTCAGTTCCGTGTTGCCAATTTAAGGCATAGTCTACCCAACCTTCGACAAAATAGGAATAAAACCCTTGTTTTTCTACTTTAAAGGTTGCACTCCATTCGTCGTTTTCTTTTGGAACCATTCGAACTTCCTGCCATTTTTTGTCATTTTCATGCTTGAATTTAACACAACATTCAATTACGTCATGCCCATCAGAAAAAACAGCTGCGGTTACATTTACTTTTTGGTTTACAATTCTTTTAATTGGATTGACTCCGCAATCCAATTGGGGCAAAACATTTTCAATTACTATTCGAGTTTGATTCTGCATTTTGTATTTTTAAAAATTCTACTAAATTTGGCTAAAATTATGCTGTAAGGCTTTAATGATAAAAAAAACATATATACATCATTAAATCAGCACCGATAAAGACCTTACATAATTACTTTATTGAATAATTATCGGGCAAAATAGCCCCTTTTTTAACAACCACAATTCCGTCTTTTATAGCATACAATTCATTTGAAGTATCTGTCAAATGACTGCCTCCTTTGATATAAACATCGTTGCCAATTCTACAATTTTTATCAATAATAGCGGTGTCTATGTAACATCTTTCGCCAATGCCCATTAACTGCCTTTTATTTTGAATATCAGCATTCATTTCATCAATATTCTGATATAAATCATTACCCATAACATAGGTGTTATGAATAACTGTTTCCTCTCCAATTCTGGATCGAATCCCAATTACGGAATGACTAATTTCTTTGGCATTCAAAATACAACCTTCAGATATTAATG
>JBIKPM010000057.1:0-9672 GCA_044357435.1 Flavobacterium sp.
CTACTAATCGCATTATCTTAGTTTTAAAGTCACAATAGACAATATGGCCAGCATGACGGCAACAATCCAAAATCGGGTTACAATTTTACTTTCGTGGTAGCCCTTCTTTTGGTAATGGTGATGCAAAGGCGCCATTAGAAATATTCTTTGACCTTCGCCAAAACGTTTTTTGGTATATTTAAAATAAGCCACTTGCAAAACAACCGACAAATTTTCGACCAAGAATATTCCGCATAATAATGGGATAAGAAGTTCTTTTCGAACAGCAATAGCCAAAACAGCGATGACCCCTCCAATGGTTAAACTCCCCGTGTCTCCCATAAATACGGATGCCGGATAAGAATTATACCAAAGAAATCCGATTAATGCCCCTACGAAAGCGGCAATAAAAACAGTCATCTCACCCGAATTTGGGATGTACATAATATTCAAATAATTCGAAAAAATAATATTTCCAGAAACGAACGTAAAAATCCCCAATGCCAGAACCGAAACCGCCGAAGTGCCCGCAGCCAGACCATCAATACCATCGGTAAGATTGGCGCCGTTTGAAACTGCCGTGATGATAAAAATTACCACCGGGATAAAAATTAGCCAAGCCCATTTTTCATAGCCCTCGCCTGTCCAGGCCAATAATTCAGCATAATCGAATTCGTTATTTTTGAAGAAAGGAATGGTGGTCGCCGTTGATTTTTCGTAAATTGGTGTTTGCTTAATTACATTTTCAGATGTCACTCTGTAAACATCGTTGCCAGCAATATCTTTTCTAACCGTTACATTCGGATTAAAATATAAAACTGTACCCACAATCAATCCTAAACCCACTTGCCCGAAAACCTTGAATATCCCCTTTAACCCTTCCTTGTCCTTTTTAAAAATTTTAATATAATCATCAATAAAACCAATGGTTCCCATCCACAGGGTAGTTACAATTAATAGCACGATGTATATATTTTGCAGTTTAGCAAAAAGGATGACCGGAATTAAGGTGGCGAATATGATAATCAATCCACCCATTGTTGGCGTTCCTGCTTTCTCGTTTTGACCTGCCAAACCAAGTTCACGAACTGTTTCCCCAATTTGTTGTTTTCGTAAAAAGCCAACAATCCTTTTACCATAAATGGTGGATAAAAGCAAGGAAAACATAAATGCCAATGCCGATCTAAAAGTAATGTATTGAAAAACTCCTACTCCAGGAACATCAAATGTTTTGTCTAAATATTCGAATAAATAGTATAGCATAAATCTTTGGTTATTGGTATTTGGTTATTTTGGTTATTCGTAAACGGTTAAACAATTAATCCTTATTTCCCTAGCTGTTCTAAAATTTCTTTTACGGTCTTCATATCGTCAAAATCATGGCGAACACCTTGAATTTCTTGATACGTTTCGTGTCCCTTTCCTGCAATCAAAATAATATCGTTGGGCTGAGCTAATTGACAGGCTGTTTTTATCGCTTGTTTTCTGTCCGCAATTGATAATGATTTTTTATAATTTTGAGGCGCTACGCCTTGTTCCATTTCAGCAATAATAACTTCTGGATCTTCATTTCTTGGATTGTCAGATGTCAAGATCACTTTATCACTCAATTCGGTGGCAATACCGGCCATAATGGGACGTTTGGCTTTATCCCTGTTCCCGCCACAACCTACAACCGTAATCAATTGTTCGTTTTTGGTGCGGATATCATTTATGGTTTTTAGCACGTTTTCCAAAGCATCCGGTGTGTGTGCATAATCAACAATAGCAGTGATATTGGCGTTAGAAATTATAAATTGGAAACGTCCTGAAACACTCTCTAAATCAGATAATAATCGAAGTACTTCTAGACTCTCCAATCCTAACTCAATCGCCGTTCCATAAATAGCCAATAGATTATAAGCATTGAAAGTCCCGATGAGTTTTACCCAAACTTCATTCCCGTTAATTTTCAACAGCAGTCCAGACAACTGATTTTCTAATATTTGTGCTTTGTAATCGGCATAAGATTTCAAAGCATACGTCCGTTTTTTTGCTGCTGTATTTTGCAGCATCACCAGCCCATTTTTATCATCAATATTCGATAAAGCAAAAGCAGTTTTAGGCAAATTGTCGAAAAACGACTTTTTCACATCACGATATTCCGCGAAAGTGGCGTGGTAATCTAAATGATCATGCGATAAATTAGTAAAAACGCCACCTGCAAAATGTAGGGCCTCGGTGCGTTTTTGATGAATTCCGTGCGAACTGACTTCCATAAAACAGTATTCAACTTCCATATCAATCATTTCCTTTAAGTAGTGATTGATAGTTATTGAATCAGGTGTCGTATGAGTAGCCTTGTATTCGATGTCATCAACCATAATTTTTACGGTGGACAACAGTCCTACCCTAAAACCTGCCCTTTTGAATAATTGGAACAATAAAGATGCAATAGTCGTTTTGCCATTGGTTCCTGTTATGCCAACTAATTTTAAATTTTGTGATGGATTACCAAAATAATTGGCTGCCATGTAGGCCAAAGCTTTATTACTGTCTTTTACTTGAATATAGGTGATTCCGTTTATCAGGACTTCAGGAAATGCCTCACAAATAATAGCAACCGCCCCCAAATTAATGGCTTTCCCAATATAATCATGACCGTCTGAAATTGTGCCGCGAATAGCTACAAATACATCATTTGCTACAATATTTCTGGAATCAAAATCTATTTTATGGACAGGAATATCCGTTGAACCCTTCACGGCTTCAATAGCTACTTTGTATATTATTTCTTTTAGAATAATCACGATAATTCTAATGTTATAGTTGTGTTTTTAACTAAATTTCCTCCTGGCTGAAGGGATTGTCTCTTTACTTTTCCAATACCTGTTGTTTTTACTTTCACTCCTAGATTTCCCAATAGGGCGACGGCATCCATTCCTGACATTCCTTTAACATTTGGAATTGAAGGCTGTTGTTTTTGTGATTTTACAAAATAAGTGTCATAATCATTCTCTTGTTTCTGTATTTTCCTGTTTATATTTTTTATCTCATTTGTTGAAGGTGCATCTGTAAAAATCTTTTGTGCAATTCGCTTGAAAACTGGCCCTGCCACATCGGCACCATAATAATTATTGTTTGCCGTACTTGGCTTATGAACCACGACTATGCATGAATATTTAGGTCTTTCAGCTGGGAAATAACCCACAAATGAAGAGGCATAATATTTTTCTGAACCTCCATTTTTGGCATAGTTTACTTGCGCAGTACCTGTTTTTCCAGCCATGGAGAAATCCTTTGAATATAATTTTGACGCCGTTCCCCTTTTTACCACATTTTCCATCACCGCTTTTAGTTTCAAAATTGTTTCCTGCGAACATACTTTTGGGTTTATCACCTCGGTGTCGAATTTTTTGATAGTTTTATTCCACTCCTTAATTTCTGAAACAAATTGCGGTTTTACCATAACTCCATTATTGGCAACCGAATTATAAAATGTTAAGGTTTGCAAAGGCGTAATCGAAACCCCATAACCAAAAGCCATCCAAGGAAGCGAAAGATTCGACCAAGTTTTGTCACTTGGCTGCGGAACAAAAGGCTTCCCTTCGCCCTTTATGGGAAGTCCCAAACATTTATTCAATCCGTATTCGTTGATGTGGTTAACAAATTTTGATGGGTTGTTTTTGTAGTTATTATAGACCGCCTGAACCATTACCGTATTTGATGAAACTTCAAATCCTCGAGCTAATGAAATCTTTCCAAAACCGCCTTTATGTGAATCTACTACTGATTTTCCAGAATAAGTAATCCGCCCCCCATGACTATCAAAAACGGCACTTGTATCAATTTTTTTATCTTCTAGTAGAGTCATCAAATCAACCAATTTGTAAGTCGAACCTGGTTCGTGAGATTCGGCAATTGCATAATTTGTAGTTTCATAATAGGATCCATCTCCCGCTTTTCCAAGGTTTGATATCGCTTTTATGTTTCCTGTTTTGGTCTCCATAACCACCACACAACCATGATCCGCTTTATAATCCTCTAACTGTTTTAGCAGAGCGTGATGTGCAATATCCTGTATAAAAACATCTATTGTCGAAATCACATCGTAACCATCCTGCGGATCCACTTCATTAACATCACGAATGGGTTTCCACTGTCCTTTAGCGATTTTTTGTTTTAAAATTTTACCGTCTTTCCCATTGAGGTATTTTCTGTAAGCCCATTCAATTCCTTTTCCATCCGGCGTTCCGCTTGGTGTTTTTCTTTCGTAACCAATCGTACGCTCCGCAATTTTACCAATTGGATGTTCTCTTACCGTTTCTTGTTGAACGATAATCCCCCCTTTATAAGCACCCAAATTAAATAATGGGAACCCTTTAATTTTGATATATTCAGTGTAACTCAAATTACGGGCTATTAAAAAATACCTGTTTTTGTTGGCTCTAGCTTTTCGAAATTCATTGAGAAAAAAACCGGTTGGTTTTCCCAAAAGCATCGACAGTGAATCCGATAAAGATTTCACGTTCTTTTCGAATGCAACGGATTTTGGGGCAATGGCATCGAATCGAATTTCATAATTGGGAATGGAAGTGGCAAGCAAGCTTCCATCAGCCGAGTAGATATTACCCTTATTGGCAGGAATAACAAAATTTTTTACGGTTCTTTCTTTGGCCAATTTTCGATAATAATCCCCTTCAACCCACTGAATGTTTGTCAACTTAACGGCAATCGCAACCGCCATCAATAAGATTGCGAAAGCAACTAGGTAGATCCTGTAGGATATATGTTTATCTTCTACTGCCATAATTTTTGGAAAAAACTTTTTTCAGCCGCTTTTTTGACTTTTATTTTGATTGGCGGAACTGTGGACGGGAAAATTTGTTTTTCTACCATTTTTTCAGATACCGTCGATTCCATTTTCAATTTCATTAACTCCGAACGTCTGTCCACAAATTCAGAACGCAGTTCTTTTACTTGATTGGTCAATTCGTTAATTTTGAACACTTTTTGCTCAAACCGTTGGGTATTGGCAATCATCACAATGGCTAGAACAATCAGAAAAACGATGAAACGCCAATTTTTTATTGAGTCATCTTCAATAAGAAATCGCGCTTTCAGTATATCGTATACTCCGTTTTTCATTTTGTTTTTTTTGACTAATTACAACTTTTCAGCAATCCTTAATTTGGCACTTCGCGCCCTATTGTTGATTTTAATTTCAGCACCATCCGGAACAATCAGTTTTCCAATGGTTTTGAAAGGAACCGAAAAATTGCCAAAGAAATCTCGTTCTGGCTCACCTTCGAACATTCCGTTTTTCATGAATCTTTTTACCAATCGGTCTTCCAATGAATGATAGGAAATCACACTTAATCTTCCTCCGGGATTCAAAATTTCCAATGACTGCTCCAAAAACTCTTTTAAAACATCCATTTCCTGATTGACCTCAATTCGAATAGCCTGATAAATTTGAGCCAATATTTTATTCCTGATCCTTTCAGGTAAATATTTCGCTAGCACTTCTTTTAATTCATCCGTGGTTTTGATTGGCCGATCGGCTCTGGCTTCTATAATCGTTCTTGCCAAAACTGGCGCATTTTTTAATTCCCCGTAATCCAAAAAGACTCGCCTTAAATTGGCATCATCATATTCATTGACCACTCGATACGCATTCAAATCATTTTTCTGACTCATTCTCATGTCCAATTCGGCATCAAAACGAGTTGAAAAACCTCTTTCGGCAATGTCAAATTGATGGGATGATACACCCAAATCGGCCAAAATCCCATCCACATTTTTCACGCCATAAAAACGCAAAAATCTTTTTATAAATCTGAAATTTTCATTAATCAAAGTAAATCTTTCGTCCGGTATGGCATTTGCCAATGCGTCTTCGTCTTGGTCAAAAGCATATAATCTTCCATTAGGACCCAATCGTCTCAAAATTGCTGCCGAATGCCCGCCACCTCCAAAGGTCACATCAACATAAATACCGTCTGGTTTTATATTCAAACCATCTATCGAAGCCTGAAGCAAAACTGGATTATGATATTCCATTGTCGCTGTCATTTATGTTCCCCATTACCTCTTCGGCCAAGTCTGCAAAATCGACATCTTCTCCGCTGATGGATTTTTCATACAAGTCTTTATCCCAAATTTCCATAATATTCACAGCCGACGAAAACACAACATCTTTTGATATATTGGCAAAAACAACCAAATCTTTCGGAACCAACAATCTTCCTAAAGCATCAATTTCAACTACCTTGACACCAGCAGTAAAGCGACGGATGAAATCATTGTTTTTCTTGATAAATCGATTGAGTTTATTGATTTTTTCCATCATCGAATTCCATTCTTCCATTGGATACAATTCCAAACAAGGTTGAAAAACAGAACGCTTCAAAACAAAACCGTTTTGAAGTGAAGTAGCCAATTGCTTTTTCAAAGGTGCTGGTAAAAGCAGCCTTCCTTTGGCATCGACTTTACATTCATATGTTCCGACAATTGTATTCAAGAGAAAAAATTTAAATGATGTTGAGCAAAAATATAAAAAAAATTACCACAATTTACCACTATATACCACTTTGTTAATAAGTTTTACCACTTTCGAGAAAGAATCCTTAATTTTAGGACAATCAGAGCATTAGCCTTTTTTTACACCCGCTGTTAAGAACTTGTCGCAACGGAAAAAATTAGAGGCTTAAAGGCCATAACACTTTCGTTTTTAAAAATAACAAGCGACAATCACAATGCTGATTTGATGCTATTCTTTGCCAAAATGAATTATATGCTAAAAATTGTTTTCAAAAATTCATTTATATCTATTAAACCCTATATTTGTGAAAATTGAAAATTGCAATAAAACACATGGAAAAATACTATAAGAAAAAAGGCAGATACAGCTATTATGAGGCTGGGGAAGGAACTCCAATTGTCGTTTTGCATGGTTTAATGGGAGGATTAAGCAACTTTGATGCTGTTGCCAGTTATTTTTCCGAAAAAGGATACAAAATAGTTATCCCGGATTTGCCAATTTATACTCAAAACCTTTTGAAAACTAACGTCAAAGCTTTCGCAAAATACGTGAAGGATTTCATTACTTTCAAAGGTTTTGACAGAGTAATTCTACTTGGAAATTCATTGGGAGGACATATCGCTTTATACCACACTAAAATGTATCCAGAAAAAGTAGCTGGACTTGTTTTGACGGGAAGTTCTGGACTTTATGAAAGTGCTATGGGCGATAGTTATCCAAAAAGAGGAGACTATGAATACATTAAAAAGAAAGCCGAAGATGTTTTTTATGATCCAAAAATGGCCACCAAGGATCTTGTAGATGAGGTTTATGCTTCAGTAAATGACCGAATAAAACTGATAAAAACATTGACTATTGCTAAAAGTGCCATTAGACACAATATGGCAAAAGATTTACCAAAAATGCACGTTCAAACTTGTTTAATTTGGGGGAGAAATGACAGGGTTACACCTCCGTCTGTTGCCGAAGAATTTAATGAGTTATTGCCAAATGCAACTTTATATTGGATTGATAAATGTGGCCATGCTCCAATGATGGAACATCCAGCCGAGTTTAATCGTTTACTAGAAGAGTGGTTAACACACACCCATTTGAAAGCACACTAAGCATATAAAGAAGAATTTACTACTCTAATTATGAAAATTAATACTGCCGAATTTATTGTTAGCAACTCAGAAGTAGAAAAATGTCCAAAAGACTTTTTACCAGAATATGCTTTCATAGGCCGGTCAAATGTTGGAAAGTCCTCTTTAATCAATATGTTGACTAACCATAAAAATTTGGCAAAAACCTCTGGAAGGCCTGGAAAAACACAGTTGATAAATCATTTTTTGATTAACAACAATTGGTTTCTTGTTGATTTACCGGGTTATGGTTATGCGAAAGTTTCCAAGAAAACCAAATCTGTTTTTCAGCAATTTATTACTGATTATTTTGAAACAAGAGAGCAATTAGTTTGTGCCTTTGTCTTGATTGACATTCGCCATGAAGCACAAAACATTGATATCGAATTTATGGCATATATGGGCGAAAGCGAAATTCCTTTTTGCATTATTTTTACCAAGGCGGACAAGATTAGCAAAACAAAAATAGATTCCCATATCGCAGCTTACAAAAAGAAAATGTTTGCGAACAATTGGGCCGAAATGCCACAGTATTTTGTAACATCCGCAACGGAATCTACAGGAAAAGAAACCGTTTTAAATTATATTGAGGAAGTGAATCAAGAGGTTTTCAAGAATAATAGTGGTTTTTAATCCACACTTCAAAAACAAAAAAATATCCCAAAACTAAATAAATAGTTTTGGGATATTTTTTTTAAAACAACCTTGAATTACAATTTTAATTCTAGCTTTTCAGCAAAATAGTCGCAGAAATCTTTCATAGTATCGGTCATTTTTTGATCTCCAGTTGCTCTTAGAAAAGTTTCCGTCATGGAAGTCAAAGTTTGGTGAAAGAAAATTTTCATTTCGTCAACAGGCATGTCCTTTGTCCACAATTCAATACATTTTGTTGATTTTTCTGTGCCATCCCAAACCGAGAGCATAAATGCTTTTGCTTCTTCCGCATTTATTCCTCCCTCGGTGGCTGTCCACATTAATTTTTCTGGAACTCGATTTTCATCTAATTCGATGCTTAACTTAATTTCAGTTGTATTTGACATTATTTTTTTGGTTTGTATTTAGATTTTTTAAATATTTCCTTGGCATTCATTTTCAGCATATTCTGAAGAGAAACCTCATTGTTTTTCATGTAAGAACGAACAATTTGCCATCCTATCCAAGCACCAACCCTACCTGGAGATTCATTATCAATTTCGAGATAAAACTTAGAAAACGGAGCTGGATTGATGAATCGATTATTCAATTTTTGATCATTATTATACAACAATCCATCTTCTATGAAATAACGCCACATATAGCTTTCGTTTTCTTGGCACCACTTTACTTGTTCGGGTGTGTATCCCATTTTGTCAGCATCATTGTAGTCTGGCAAAAGCAGGTCTTTGAGATACAATTGCTTCCCAAAATAAATCATTTGTCCCAACAAGTTTTTATCCGAAACGGGCGGAATTTTTTGGGTTGAAAAACTCGAAACAACATCAGGCAAAATCTGTTTTTGTCCAAAATTTTGTTTCAAATAGTTTGGGAATTGGTAAAATTTATGGTCTTTTCCCAAATACAATTCGAGTGAGATTATCACTAAACTATCAGCATAAATAACCTTATTATTATAATCCATTTCAGAGATTACGGTAATTACTTTTGGTGTTTTAGTTTTGGGAAAATAATATTTTATGTATTTGAAAAGTGTTTCTAAATCTTTCTGAACGGGTTCAAAATTGGAGTATTTTTTTTGAACTTCAGTATAAAGTTCTCTCCAAAGTGGGTTTTTCATTTTATTTAACCACACGCTATCATCATTTCCTGATGGAAAAAAATAGGGAAATTCTTTTTTTAATTTATTCAAATCCTGTGGAGGCGTTTCAAAAAATAATTTGTCAAACCGTTCCACCTTTATTTTGAGCGGAATTGCTTCCACTTCTTTTTCTACTTTTGATTTATTGTCACAAGAAATCAAAGCAAGTGTTAAAGCGATTATAAAAGTTATTTTTCTCATTTTAATTTTTTTCAGTCCTGATTATTTCACTTATCATAATTCTCATCAAA
>JBIKPM010000271.1:0-3328 GCA_044357435.1 Flavobacterium sp.
TTAAAAATGCCGAAGCCAAAGTTATTATCACCCTTGCCAAAGCATCAGGCGAGGAAAGTGTAAAAGGACTCAATGAAATCAAAATTGCTATTGGCGGTGCGTTTGGATACCTTATCATGATGTTCATCATTATTTATGGTAATATGGTGATGCGTAGCGTCATAGAAGAAAAGACAAACCGAATTGTAGAAATCATAATTTCCTCGGTAAAACCCTTTCAGTTAATGATGGGAAAAATCGTAGGAACAGCATTGGCCGGTTTGCTGCAATTCCTTATTTGGACACTTATCGGATTGACATTGATGTTTGCCGCTTCCGCATTTTTGGGCATTGATGCCAGTCCAACGGCAAAAATTCCGCCTTCCATAGTTCAAGCTGCCCATCAAGAATTTACTGCAACTGCGCAAATTTATATCAAGGAATTATGGGGCTTGCCCATTGCCACAATCCTAATAAGTTTTGTGGTTTACTTCATAGGAGGTTACTTTTTGTACAGTTCTTTTTATGCGTCAATAGGGGCTGCAGTGGATAATGAAACCGACTCACAACAGTTTCTTTTGCCCATTATTACACCGTTAATCTTGGCGGTTTACATCGGATTTTTTACGGTAATTAATGATCCTCACGGAACAATTGCCACTGTGTTTTCAATGATTCCTCTTACGTCACCCATCGTTATGTTGATGCGAATTCCATTTGGCGTACCTTGGTGGCAACTAGTGATGTCGGTCACATTACTTTTTGCCGCTTTCTTCTTTGTGGTTTGGTTTGCGGCAAAAATATACCGAGTGGGAATTTTGATGTATGGTAAAAAGCCAACCTGGAAAGAATTGTATAAATGGTTGAAATATTAAAGAATGTTAATGTGTTAATTCGTAGATTAGGTTATTCGTTTAACCAATTAATCGAATCGACAAATAACCAAATCAACAAATGAGTAAAATACTTATCATAGAAGACGAAGCAGCCATTCGAAGAGTGCTTACCAAAATACTTTCTGAAGAAAGCGATACTTATATTGTTGAAGATGCCGAAGACGGTATTCAAGGATTGGAAAAAATAAAAAACAACGACTACGATCTTGTTTTGTGCGACATAAAAATGCCCAAAATGGACGGAGTCGAAGTGCTTGAAACTGTCAAAAAAATAAAACCAGAAATTCCGATGGTAATGATTTCCGGTCATGGTGATATGGAAACTGCCATTCAAACGATGCGTTTAGGAGCGTTTGATTACATCTCAAAACCACCAGATTTGAATCGATTGCTCAATACGGTTCGTAATGCCTTGGACAAAAAACAACTCGTTGTCGAGAACAAAATTCTTAAGAAAAAAGTCAGCAAGAATTACGAAATGATTGGCGAAAGTGAAGCCATCAATCGCATCAAATTGATGATTGATAAAGTGGCCCAAACCGAAGCCAGGGTCTTGATTACGGGACCCAACGGAACCGGAAAAGAACTAGTTGCCCATCAATTGCACGAAAAAAGCCAAAGAGCCAACTTTCCTTTAATCGAAGTGAATTGTGCCGCCATTCCAAGTGAATTGATAGAAAGTGAATTGTTTGGTCATGTTAAAGGTGCTTTTACATCAGCGGTGAAAGACCGTGCCGGAAAGTTTGAAGCAGCTGATAAAGGAACCATTTTCTTGGATGAAATTGGCGACATGAGTCTTTCTGCCCAAGCCAAAGTGTTGCGTGCCTTACAGGAAAACGTAATTACCCGAGTTGGCGCAGACAAAGACATAAAAGTCGATGTTCGTGTCATTGCGGCAACCAATAAAGACTTGAAAAAGGAAATTGCCGAAGGTCGTTTTCGTGAGGATTTGTACCATCGATTGGCCGTAATCCTGATTAATGTTCCTTCGTTGAATGAAAGAAGAGACGATATTCCGCTGTTGATTTCGCATTTTGCCGAAAAGATAGCTTCAGAACAAGGAAATACGGTAAAAGAATTTTCGACCAAAGCCATTAAATTATTGCAGGAATATGATTGGACGGGAAATATCCGTGAATTGCGAAACGTGGTAGAACGACTGATTATCCTTGGCGGAAACGAGATTTCAGAAAGCGATGTGCAGTTGTTTGCAAGCAAATAAAATTAATTTAAAGATTTAAATTTAAAGATTCGATTTGAGTATTCAATCTTTCAATCATTAAATTTTTTAATCTTTCAATCTTAAAAGATGAAATTAAAAAAAATATACGATAAGTTACAAGAGGCATTAATCGAAAACGGTTTGATTGAAGCGAATGAAATGCAGCAAGAAACATTTTCGATTCTTAAAAGTGGTGCCGATTGCGTTGTTATTGCTCCAAAAGGAACCGGAAAATCTACGACTATAGTATTGAATGTAATTCAACAGTTAAAACAAGAAGGTGAGGAATCACCACGTGCACTGATTATTGTGGAGGACAAAACCAAGGTGTTGGAAATGGAGGCTCTTTTCGAAAAATATGGAAAATATACTGATTTAAGAGTGTATGGTGTGCATGACAAAGGCGATATGGAATATGACAAGAATTATATTTCCACAGGAATTGACGTTTTGATTGGAACACCTAACAAGCTGGGTGAAATGTTTACCACGGCGGGTTATAACGTCAACCGATTGAGAATGTTCATTCTTGATGATGCAGATCCTATTTTGAAGTTGCGTCATGAAACAAGAATTATGCGCATTTCGAATAGTATTACCAAAACCCAACGCATTATTTTCTCGGAAGTATTCTCAGAACGAATAGGAATCCTTGCTGATAAAATGTTGGTAGAGCCTTTTGAATTTGATTTTGAGGAGGAGGAAGATTTCGAAGAGGAAGCAGAAACGGAAGAACAATAAAAAATAAAAATATAATGGGACTAATGAAAGTGTTTTCAGGAAGTGAAATTTTAGCATTGGCTTTGCAGGGAAAAATAGAAGAAATAGGTGTGAATACGGTTATTAAAAACAATATACAATCGGCAAGACTAGCCGGTTTTGGTAATTTGGGACAAGCCGTTGAAGTATTCATACAAGAAACAGACTTTGCAAAGGCCAATCCGGTAATTGAGGAATTCAGGATGAGTATATGATTATTTTGGGACATTAAGCAATCTTTTTATTGTCCTAAAATCCCGGAATTTTAGGGTTGTCTGTGAGGGTGGATTTTTGAGCCTTGAATTGATTTTGTACAAAAAAACGAGAGTCTCTTTTTATGGAGACCCTCGTTGAATATAATTAGTCAACCCTTAAATATGTTATAACAAATTGATTGTTAATAACTTGTAAATAAAAATAGTTCAAAAACACTAAGTTAAATTGCCAAAAAGTGTATATTTCAGTATAAAAA
>JBIKPM010000272.1:0-3317 GCA_044357435.1 Flavobacterium sp.
GCAGTTTTATAGTGGCAATTTTATGAAAGGTAATTTAATAGGAAAACGAGGAGATGACCATAATTACAGAACTGGTTTTGCATTAGAAACTCAAAATTTTCCTGATGCTCCAAACCATCCTAATTTTCCTTCGGCTGTCTTGCAACCTAACCATACCTATACACAAACTACAAGTTATACTTTTGGAGTTGTTAAATAGCTATAATCCAATCGCTAAAAAAACGCAGCATCATAATCTTCGTACTAAATTTATTCAATATATGTCAATGTATAATTATAATTGTGCGACTTTTAGTTTTTCATAAAATTTAATTAAATTTAACCCGTTGGGTGTAATTGCCTAAATTAGATTAAAAATTGAAATCAATTCAGTCTACGATGTCAGTCTGAGCTTGTCGAAGACTAAATAATAAGACACTTCGACAAGCTCAATGTGACAAATCGCAACTAATTAACTTTAAAAAATAATTACACCCAACGGGTTAAATTTATACTTGTTTAGCAGAAATATTAATGCGTTTTTTGTCTTTAATATTACTGTTTGATTAATTAAATTATTTTCAAATGGAAACAAAGTTTCAACATTAAGTTTCTTAATGAAGTCGTGTTCCATTTTTTAATTAACATAAAACAATCAAATTGATAGTACAGATACAGCCAGCGGGTTTATTTTAGACCTTAATTTAAGTTTATGAAGAATCGCTTTTTATTTAGTTTTATCTTTTGTATTTGTATCGCTATGGCCTTGCATGCGCAAGAATACATGGATAAATATGAAAATTTTAAATTTCAGCATTTTACTTCTTCAAAAGGACTGTCCCAAAGATCTGTAATGGCAATTTTACAGGATAAAAAAGGATATGTTTGGTTTGGAACAAGAGATGGACTTAATAAATTTGACGGAAATAAATTTGTTATTTACAGGCATCAGTCAGGTGATAAAAACAGTTTAAGCAACAATTACATTCAAACAATCTATCAAGATTTTAAAGGGAGTTTATGGATTGGAACCCAAGATGGTTTAAACCAATATAATCCAGAGCAAAATAATTTTATACAATATAAATACTCCGACTCAAAAAATTCAATTCAAGCTAATATCATTTGGGACATCACTCAGCTGGATGAATCAACTATTTGGATTGCCACCAGTAATGGAATAAGTCAAGTTGATATTATTACAAAAAAAATTACGAAATTAAAAAAAACATCCAATAATTCTGATTTTTTAAAAAACAATACAAGAAGCTTCTTAAAAACCAAAGATGGAAATTTATGGATTTGCAACACTCAAGATATTGTGGTGTATCATCCCAAAAAAGGATTTATTAAGAAATATAAGTTTCCTGTTAATAGAGATTTAGGCAAATATTCACAAGATCGCCCTACCCTATTTCAAGACAGTAAAAATGCTATTTGGCTAGGATACGAAAAAGGTTTAGCCAAATTCAACCCTAAATTCGGCTTATTTATAGATTATGAATTTCAAGGTAAAAAGGCGATTGGTAGTGCCATTCGAAGTATTTGCGAAGACCTTTCTGGAAATTTATGGATTGGCTCTTATTCTGGAATTTATATTTTTAATGCTGAACATACTGTTTTAAAGAATATCGTTCATGATGAAAAAAACGATACTAGCTTAAGCCAAAATTCCATCTATAAAATTCTATGTGACTCAAGAGGAGACATGTGGATAGGGACCTGGGCTGATGGTGTAGACTATTTTAACAAAGATAACGACGTTTTTAAAGAAATTTCCTTTGGTAATACTAATACAAAGTTGAACTACAAAATTGTGAGTGGTATGACTGAAGATAAAAATGGTAATTTATGGATTGGCACAGAAGGTGGCGGATTGAATTATTACAATAGAAAGTCAAAAACATTCAGCTATTATAAACATGATCCAAATAATAAAAACAGCATTAGTGCCAACAATGTAAAATCAGTTATTACGGATCGAAGCGGGAATATCTGGGTAGGAATTCATGATGGTGGAGTCAATTATTTTAATCCAAATCAATTTCCCTATCAATTTAATAAAATTGATTTTCCAAAAGCAATTAATACCTCCCTGCAATCGTATAAGGTTTTGGCTCTTTTTGAAGATGTAAATGGAAATATTTGGATAGGAACTCTAACCGGAGGACTTCTTATTTATGATACAAAAAACAAAATACTATCTCGAATTCACAAAGATTCCAGAACTGTAATGAGTATTGTTCAAACTAAAAAACCCGATTTTTTGCTAGTTGGAGGAAGCAATGGGGTTGAAAAAATAAATATCAATACCAAAGAACGCACGCAGATTCCTATTCACAAAAAAGAGGATGATAAAAATTCTTTAGTATACGTCAACAGTATTTACATCGATAATTCAAACCTTTATTGGATTGGAACCGAAGGTCAAGGATTGTTTTTATATAATCCACAAAGGCGAGAAACAAAAAACTTTGGAATAAAAGAGGGCTTACCAAATGATATTATTTATGGTGTCTTGGCAGATAACAACGGAAATATGTGGGTAAGTACAAATTACGGAATTAGTAGAATAAATGTATTATCTAATGAGATAAAAAATTACAATCAATGGGATGGTCTTCAAGGAAATGAGTTCAATTATGGAGCTTTTCTGAAAACCAGAAACAACGAATTATTTTTTGGAGGAACTAATGGAATTACCTATTTTAACCCAAGTGATATTAGAAAAAATAATTTTGTACCCGTAGTTGATATTAACAATATTGATGTAAACAATGAACCCTATCAAAAAATTACAGATGCTCTGCAAGAGGTCATATTAAAATACAATGAAAATAATTTCAGCATAGATTTTACAGCATTGAATTTTAGACAATCTGAAAAAAATGAATTTACTTATATCTTAGAGGGCAACGACAAAAAATGGAATTATGTTGGTAATCAAAGAAAAGCTGTTTACACAAACATTCCCGAAGGAAATTATGTATTCAAGGTAAAAGGATCTAATAATGACGGGGTATGGAATGAAGAAGGCGATTCAATTAAAATTAAAGTCTTACCCGCCCCTTGGAAAACGTGGTGGGCTTATGTTATTTATATGTCTTTGACTTTTGGATTGCTATTGTACATTAGAAAAATTGTATTGTTACGAATTAAAGAAAAAAATGAACTAAAAGCAGAACGATTTGAAAAAGAAAAACTCGAAGAAATCAATGAATTAAAATTAAGATTATTTACTAATGTTTCCCACGATTTCCGCACTCCTTTGACCCTGATTATTGCTCCTCTCGAAAAAATGATCCAAGAAAAAATGGGAAATAGTTACATTCGTCAGC
>JBIKPM010000058.1:0-9631 GCA_044357435.1 Flavobacterium sp.
AATATCCCATTCCCACATGCCTTGATTTGAGCCTTTTAAATAAAAATCAAATTGCTCTAAATGTGCTTCTAATTTTGCATTGGTTTTGTCTTGATTTAATCGAATTCCAATATTTTTTGCAACGGTATGCAATACATAAACCTCTTCATCAATCCATTTTCTCTCTGTTTTGCAATCGTCATAGCCTATCCAGCCCCAAAATTTATTCTCAGAGAATATTGGCGTAAAAAGGTAGGATTTGATTCCTTGCATCTCCATCGTCTCTACAAATAACTTGTTATCACTCTCTTTGACTAGTCCATGCAGTGGTTCATCTTTACTCAAAGTACTATAGAGTCCCGGAAAATCGTCATAAGAAATCCCATTCAGGTCTGGGTTGCCTAAATAAGAATCTATTCCTTCATTGCACCATTCGTATAGGTAATATAGCTTAAGATCATGATTTTCGATCTCATTTTTAAAAATGTAACATCTATCAATATATTGACTTTTACCAATAGCTGCAATACACAAATTAAGAGCAACATCGATTGAAATTTCTTTTAAAAGATGATTGTTTGCATTTGAAATTCCGAATAAAAGATTCTTCATAATAATTTCGTAACTTTATGAAACAAATTTATAGATACAAATGTATTTTTATATTAATAAGTACAACCAAAAAGTGCTTGTAATTTAAAAATTAAAAGTTATAATTTAAAATATGAATACATACCTTAGTTTCGTGAGAGTTAAGAAAAATGAAATACTACTAATTGAAGATGATTTATCTTTAGGCGACTCTATTGAAGAGGTATTACGGCTAAATGATTTCAATGTGAAATGGCTTGTTGATGGGGTAAAAGCCCTAGAATATTTGCAAAAGAATATGCCTGATATTATAATTAGCGATTTAATGATGCCTGCTATGGATGGCGAAGAATTGTTTGTAAACATTAGAAAAAACAACAAATTTAACACAATCCCATTCATTATAATTACCGCAAATATGGATGACGAAGTTAGGTGCAGGCAACTCGAAAATGGAGTTAATGATTATATCATGAAACCTTTCAAGTCTAAAGAATTAATTTTAAAAATTAAGAATTTATTAGTTCTTAGAAACAATATAGAAAAAAAATACAAACCTGACCCATTCTCTAAAGTTACTATAAAATTATCCGAAAAAGATTTTTTAACATCAGTAAATGAAATTTTATTGAAGAATATGAAATTAAAAATTGGTGTTGATGAATTATCAAAAGAGCTATTTATAAGCAGGTCAACACTAGATAAAAGAATTAGAAAGCTCTCTAATAAAAATATATCCCAATATATAAGGGAATTTAAGTTAGATTATGCAATTAAACTTATTGATTTAGGTGAAAAAAACATTCAGTTTTTAGTAGATGAAACTGGATTTAATTCGTTTTCTTATTTTTCAACAAGTTTCAAATCCTATGTTGGTCTTACCACTCGGGATTATATCAAATCACTCCAAAAAAAATAACTCATTGGGATTTCTTTTTAGGTAATCGGTTAAAACTAGTTTTTCAGTTTTTTTTCCTTTAAATTTATTTTAAGTTAGTAGACAAACTCACGTAAATTCAGCCTATTCAATTTGTTTTTTGGGAAAAAAAATTGGTTTTTTTAAGTTTTAATAGGCTGTTTTGGTGAGGGTATTAAGTTCACGCTTTATTATCATTTTACTGTTTTTAGTTTTTAGTATGTATGAAAGTTGCATCCCAATAAAGTCAAAATAAATGTTCAAAAAGAAAATAAAAAGTCAAAAAATGCAATTACAGATTCTAAACTTAGTTGTTGCATCGCTTTTGTCAATCTTGATTATTTGTTTATTTAATGTAATTTTTTTTAACCTTTTGTGGAATTTATGAAAACTATGTTTTGTGTAACATATAATTATTAAGTTTCATAATATCGCGGATAGTATGTTTATTTATATTTAACAGGATTGTGTCTTTAATTTTTTAACTTTTTTAAGACCGCTTATTTCCGTTAGGATTCAAAATAGTAATAGTGAACAATTTTCTAGTTGTTTTTTCTTAAATTTTATTCCCAATAAATAATTCAATGGTTTATTCCAAAGTTTTTATAGACTTTGAATAGGAAATATCAATTTTACTTTAGTCCCTTTTCCTAAAAGACTTTCTAATTGAATAGTTCCTGAATTTTTTTCAGTAAATGTTTTAACAATATAAAGACCTAGGCCAGTTCCCGGAATACCGTTAGTATTGCTTGCTCTAAAAAAAGTGTTGAATAGTTTGTGTTGGTCTTCTTCTGGAATGCCTATTCCAAAATCAATAATTTCAATAATAATTTTTGATGATATTGTCGTAAGATTTAAAATAATATCCCCAGATTCTTCTGAATATTTGAAAGCATTATTTAACAAATTAAAAATGGAGTACTCCATTAAGTTTCTATCGGCAAAAACATCAAAACTTAAGCCTTTAAATGATGTTTGTACTTTTTTGCCGTTTTTTTGATTATCAAAACTAGTTTCAATTACATCAAGACATAATTGCTTTAAATTAAATTTAATGGGATTAAAATTAGTTTTCCCAGCATCGTTTCTTGAAATAGTTAATACTGAATTCATCAGTTCAACTATTCTGTCAATTTCCCCGGTGATTGTATTTAATTGTTTTTCTAAGCGTATTTTTTTTTCAAAAGTATGTCCTTCAAGATAGATAGAAATCAGTTCGGCACTAGTCCTAATGGTGGTCATTGGGGTTCTAAATTCATGGGAAATGGTTGATACTAGGTTTGATCGTAATTCATTCAGTTCTCTCTGTTTTGCCAATGTTTTTTCGATAACTTCTTCTTCTTCTTTCCTTGTGGTTATATCACGGCTGCTAGACTGAAATCCTGTTTTTATATCTTTTTCTTTGATAATATTTGCCTTTGTTTCCAGCCAAATATATTTCCCATCACTATTCTTAAATCGACCAATGGTGGTTTCATTTATTTTCCCATCAATAAAATCTGTAAAAGTATCCTTGAGGTATTTTAAATCTTCAGGGTGAGCATAATCTAAAGGGGATTTTCCTTCCATTTCTTCAGGATTATATCCCAAAATGTTTATTACGGAAGGCGAAATATACTGAAAAGAAGTATCTAAATTATGTAAACATATTAAATCGACCGAGTTTTCTGCTAGAAATCGGTACATATTTTTAGCCTCATTAAGTTGAATGTTTCTGTTTTTATTGTTTTCTTCGATTAATAATTTGTTTTCTAATTCTATTTGTTTTCTCTCGGTAATATCAATAATTTGAACAATATAGTATATCTCATTTTTACTGTTTTCCACTAAAGAAACTGAAATATGTGTCCATACAAGAGATTTGTTTTTTTGAATAAATCTTTTTTCTGAACTGAAGTTGGATATTTTGCCTGAATCTAAGTTTTTTTTATATTCCAAGTCTATTTTCAAGTCTTTATAATAGGTTATTTCTTGAAATGTTAAGGATTTCAATTCTTGATTCGAATAGCCCAGTATTTCACAAAGCCTATCGTTGACCTCTATATAATATCCCTCAATGTTTACTAATGCCATACCTACAGGTGAATGTTCAAAGGCTCCTTTAAACTGTTCTTCACTTTGCTGTAATTTATCTGTCAATTTTTTTTCTATGGAAACATCTTGCATTGCCCCAATCATACGAATGGCTTTGCCTTCGTCATTTCGAATGATTATTGCTTTGTCATTTACATAAGCATAACTTCCGTCTGATTTCAAATATCGGTATTCATCAGACCATCTGTTGGTTTTGCCATCAATGATCTCATCCACACGCTTGATATAGGTCTCCCGGTCTTCTGGATGTACAAAAGCCTCACATTCTGGAGCCATTATAGTGTTATTCTTAAAGTAGTATCCAAAAAGAGTAGAATAACTTGCTCCAACAAAGATTTTGTCAGTCAATAAATCCCAATCCCAAATAGCATCGGAAGTGGCTTCGCTGGAATAAGTAAAACGCTCATTGCTTATTTTTAATTCATCTTCAATATTTTTAAGTTCGGTAATATCGTTAAAAGAGCACACAACATATAATAATGTTCCCAAATCATCAAATACTGGAATGGCATCAACTAAAAGCCAGACCATATCCATAGAAATGGGACGATAAACTCCCATAACTACGTTTTTTACCGGTTTTAATAGTTTAATTGCTTTAGGTACAGGGTGTTCTCCGGGATGAAAATCTGAACCGTCAAGATGAATTACTTTCCATTGTTTGTCAAACGAGGTCTTGCCAATTAATTGATCCTCAGTAAGGCCTAGCATTTCACAAGCGGCCTTGTTGTTTTCTAAGATTTCAGATTTAGGCCCTTGTACTAATATTCCGACAGCAATATTTTCAAGAATACTACTTAGAAGTAGTTTGCTTTTAAGGATTTCTTCTTGCGTTTTTTTACTTTCGGTGATGTCAATTCCAAATCCTATCATCATTTCAAAAGCCCCATCTTTATGAAAAACGGGATTAAATTTTCGGGTGTGATAAGAAGTTAATCCTGTGTTTGGGTTATTGATGCGATCTTCCCATTCAATCAAATTTTTTGATTCCAAAGCGTCCGTAAACTTTTGTCTTCTTTTTTTTGCTGAAGAATTGTCTCTTCCGGTGTGTTTTGCATATTCAAAATCATCTTTCCCAATAATAAATTTTCGAAGTTCATTGTCTCTTATGGCAGCCAGATTCAAATAGAGGTATCTATGGTTCTGGTCAAAAACAGCTACATCTGTCGGAATTTGATCTAATATTTTTTCGTAAAATTCTTTTTGTTGTAGATTTTTTTGTTCTGTCTTAACATGCTCTGTGACATCTCTACAATTTCCAATATAAATAAATTCTCCGTCTTTTTCGGATAGTTTTACAGTAGAGGCATGCCATACATAATGTCCGTCTTTATGAAGAATTCTATATGTTATTTCGTTTTCAATCCCCTCTATTTCGATTGTTTTATTTAAAAAAGTAGTGACCATTTCTAGATCTTCAGGATGCAAAAACAAGCCATTGCTTCTCCCTATGACTTCGTCAACTTCATAGCCAAGAAAGGTTGTCCAATTTTTCGATACATGTATTATAATTCCATCCTGATCAAGCTCATAAAATATTTCTTTTGAATTGTCAATGAATAATTGAAATTGGGTTTCTTTCTCATGTATTTTATTTAACAAGGTTTTATTCTGTTCAAATAGTTCTAATTTTATTTTAATTTGTTTGGCAGAATATTCTAAGGTTTTTAACTGAACTGCCGAAAGTTCTTTACTATTCATGTCAAGAACACAAATTGTTCCGAGAACCAAATTTTCATCATTAAGTATGGGCATTCCAGCAAAAAAAATGAAGTCAAATTTCGAAAGATTTGATTTTTTCGATTGATGTTTTAGGTCTGAAATAGTGAAAAAGGCACCCTGTTCAATGACGTTCTGATTATATGATAATATATTTTCTGGAATTGTTGAAAACTCAAATCCTATTTTTGATATATTTAATTGATTTTTGGAGTCAAGGAGTGTTATGAATGCATAAGGGACTTCACAAATTTCTGCAACAAATGATAAAGTATCATTAAACTCATACTTAAAATCTATAGGTTCAGAGTATTTGCAAGTTTTTAGATTCATTTTAATAGTGTTGAAAATAATTATTGTGATTTTAAGAAATAAGAATGCAAAAATAGTGTTTAATTTATTATAGGATAAGACTTTGGCTATTTAAAAAGTCAATGTAAATACCAAAATGTCAAAACAGAATTTGTAGCATAAGAATTTTTTTAGTAAAATTATTTTACATTCGGATTTCTTTATTGATCGAGCTTTAAATTTAATTCCAATAAATAATTTAGTCAAGCTAAACTTTGTAACTTTGGCTTTCAAAAATAAATGAATTGATTTCAAAAGCTACCATTGACACTGTTTTCGAAACTGCTCGAGTTGAGGAGGTTATTGGCGATTTTGTACAATTAAAACGTGCCGGTAGTAACTTCAAAGGGCTGAGCCCGTTTTCGGATGAGCGTTCCCCATCGTTTATGGTGTCGCCTGCTAAGGGAATTTGGAAAGATTTTAGTTCTGGAAAAGGAGGGAATGCTGTCGCTTTCTTGATGGAACATTCTCATTTTACCTATCCGGAATCCATTCGATATTTGGCCAAAAAATATAATATTGAAATTGAAGAAACCGAACAAACGGATGAAGAAAAAGCCAACACCGATGTTCGCGAGAGTATGTATTTGGTTTCTGAATTTGCAAAAGAGTATTTTCACAATATACTTTTACATTCCGAAGAAGGAAAAGCCATTGGGCTCTCTTATTTTAAAGAAAGAGGTTTTACGAATGAAACAATAAAGAAATTTTCTCTTGGGTATTCCCCTGAAACTTGGGATGCCCTTACCAAAGAAGCCTTGGGAAAAGGGTATAAACTTGAGTTTTTGGAAGGCACGGGATTAACAATCCCTAAGGAAGATAGACCATTTGACCGCTTCAAAGGCCGTGTGATGTTTCCCATACAAAGTATGTCAGGAAGAATTTTAGGATTTGGTGGAAGAATATTGGGAAATGACAAAAAGTCGGCAAAATACCTCAATTCCCCCGAAAGCGATATTTACCACAAAAGCAAGGTTTTATATGGGATTTTCCAGGCAAAGCAAGCTATTGCCAAGCAAAATAATTGTTATTTGGTCGAAGGCTACACCGATGTAATCCAGTTCAATCAAGCAGGAATAGAAAATGTGGTGGCTTCCTCAGGGACGGCACTGACCCCAGACCAAATCCGATTAATTAATAGATTGACCAAAAATATAACTGTTCTTTTTGACGGTGATGCGGCTGGACTTCGCGCTTCGGTTCGGGGAATCGATTTGATTCTGGAGGAAGGAATGAATGTGAAAGTATGCGCTTTCCCCGATGGCGAAGATCCGGATAGTTTTGCCAAGAAGACTCCCTACGAAGAATTGGTTAAATATTTGGAAGAAAATTCCAAAGATTTTATCCAATTCAAAGCATCCTTGTTGATGAATGATGCGAAAAACGACCCGATAAAAAAGGCGGATTTAATTCGGGATATGGTGGTGAGTATTTCGAAAATTCCGGATAGGATTCAAAGAGAAATCTATATTCAAGAATGTTCCAGGATTATGGATATTTCCGAGCAAGTGCTCATAAGTACCTTGGCACAATTAGTAAAAAAGGATATTTCCGACATTGGAAAGAAACAAAAACAAGAGCAAAAAGCTTTTGAGGTTGTAAAAAATGAAGAGCCCCCTCAGGTTCAGAAAATTGATATTCTATATGGATTAGAACGAAAAATCATAGAAATTCTTTTGTTGTATGGAAATAGAACGGAAGAATTTGAAGATGTGCTTCTGAAGGCCAATGAAGAAGGAGAAATTGAGAATTTTATCGAAAAGAAAGTATGCAAGGTTTACCAAAGAATTTTCTTAAGTTTACAGGAAGACGAAGTGGAGTTGGCAAATCCTTTATTCCGAGATATATTTAATAATTTGATAGCCTTTTTTCATCAAAATGAAAGCTTTAGTATAGAACAGTATTTAATGCATTTGCAGCCAGAATTTGCCCAGGAAGTAACTGATATTTTAATGGAGGACGAGAGGGTTGTTTTGCACAACTGGGAAGGACAAAATATTTTTCCGAAGACTAAAAACGATACCATCAGTCAATACGTATCCGAAACAATACTTACCTTACGTTGGTATTTGGTAGATAAAATCATTGAAGAAATAAAAGGCTCCGTATCAACAGAACCTGATTCTGATAATATGGAGCCTTTGTCTATGGCAATTGATTACTATAAACTAATTAATTCTTTTTCGAAAAAATTAGGAAGAGTAATGTCAAGAAATAATTAAACTATCTCTAGTGTTTTGGCTTTGTTAACCAAGTCTACCAAATTGGTAACATTTAATTTCTGCAATAACCTTAATTTATAAGTGCTTATTGTTTTTTCGTTAAGATTCAATATTTTGGAAATCTCGTTGTTTTTTTTGCCATCGCTCAAGTAACGTAAAACTTCCACTTCGCGATTTGACAATTTTCGATACAAACGCTCACTTTTGTTTTGCTTTGCAATTAGGGCAAGGTTTTTCTTGACAGTTTCATTTAGGATTACCTTTCCTTGATGAACTTTGATAATTGCCTGACCTAGAGTTTCCAGTTTTTCTTTTTTCGAAATAAAACCTGAAACGCCCGCTTTAATGGCGTTTGGAGCATAAATTTGTTCTGAGAGGTCGCTATAAATGATGATTTTTGTTTTCGGGAAATTTTTTAAAATTGATTTAACTTCAAAAATACTGGAAAGACCCTCCAATTCTAAATCCAAGATCAAAACATCAACCTCTTTAGTAAGCAATATGTCTCTTACCATTAAAAAATTCCCAACGTTAGCAACGATTGAAATATCATCGTGGTCTTTAAAATACGATTTTACTCCATAATGCACAACGGGATGATTATCCGCTAAACAAACTTTTATCATAATGTTAGATTTTAGAAATGTTTATTTTTTTTAAAGAGTAAAGTTAGTGAAAATAATTCTTTAAATCACAAAATTAATTGGAAAAATACTACTTTAATTCTTCTGAAATCATACAAACCGGAATTTCCTTCATTTTGTGTTGATTGACAGTATTCAATCGTTTATAGATTTCGAAAACTATTTTTTCTCTACCGGTGAAATCTGTTGAGATTTTTCCTTTTCCATCCTCAAGCATAGCCCATTCCAGCTCGTCATAACTGGCGCCAAGTTGATCTTCGTCAGTTCTTTCATCTCCAAATAATCCATCCGTTGGTGAGGCTTCTAAAATCGAAATGGGAATTTCTAAAAACTTACCTAAAGCAAAAACTTCCGATTTCATCAAATCGGCTATTGGACTCAAGTCAACACCACCATCTCCATATTTTGTATAAAAACCTACTCCAAAATCCTCTACCTTGTTTCCTGTCCCTGCAACCAATAAACCACGTATCCCTGCAAAATAATACAAAGTGGTCATTCGCAATCGGGCACGAGTATTGGCCAAAGCCAGATTAACCTTGATTGCATCAGCACTACTTGGCACTACTTTTTTGAAATCTTCAAACACTGAAGTCAAATCAGCTTCAATATTCTTCACATTTGGGTACCGATTTTTCAACTGCTCAATATGTTCCCTGCCCCGACTAACATGACTTGGAGCCTGATGAATAGGCATTTCTACACACAAAGTAGTTAATCCTGTCTGGGCGCAGAGGGTTGAAGTAACTGCCGAATCGACTCCTCCAGAAATCCCCACAACAAAACCGTTCACTTTTGCGTTTTCAGCATACGATTTCAACCAATTTACAATATGTGCATTCACTTTTTCAACTTGGAGTGTGCTTTTTTTAGCCATAATACATTGAGTTTTTAAAAAGAAGGAGTTGTATATTTGCAAAAATAATAATTTTAAAGACAGTATCGATTCATTTCAAACGAAGTTCACATTGCTTTGATGAGAATTATGATAAGTGAAATAATCAGGACTGAAAAAAATTAAAATGAGAAAAATAACTTTTATAATCGCTTTAACACTTGCTTTGATTTCTTGTGACAATAAATCAAAAGTAGAAAAAGCAGTTGGGGCAATTCCG
>JBIKPM010000273.1:0-3306 GCA_044357435.1 Flavobacterium sp.
TATATCTCTCTATACTAAAGTAATGAGCAATAGCGACATCGGAGAACAAATTAGATAAGTCTATAATTTTGAAGTTTAAAACATAAAACGGACCAATCAAAATAGTAACTTTGTGGCGTTAAAATGAAGCTAATGATTCTTACCGACACCCACACTCATTTATATTCCAATGAATTTGATGAGGACCGCGATGAAATGATACAACGTGCCATTGATGCTGGCGTTTCGCGATTTTTTATACCGGCTATTGATTCTGCTTACACGCAGTCAATGTATGATTTGGAAAAGGAGTATCCCGAGAATATATTTTTAATGATGGGTTTACATCCAACGCACGTAAAAGATAATTATCTCGAAGAATTACAGCATGTGGAGGGACAATTGTCCAAAAGAAAATTCTATGCCGTTGGTGAAATTGGCATCGATTTGTACTGGGATAAAACGCATTTAGAAGAACAAAAAAATGCTTTTAGAAAGCAAATACAGTTGGCAAAACACTATAAATTACCAATAGTGATTCATTGCCGTGATGCTTTTGACGAAATTTTTGAAATTTTGGAAGAAGAAAAAGCTACAAATTTATTCGGAATATTCCATTGTTTCTCGGGAACTTACGAGCAGGCCCTACAAGCCATTTCTTACAATATGAAACTGGGAATAGGAGGAGTGGTGACTTTCAAAAACGGAAAAATAGACCAATTTTTGAATCAAATTGATTTGAATCACCTTGTCCTTGAAACGGATTCGCCTTATTTGGCTCCAATTCCATATCGTGGGAAGCGCAATGAAAGCAGCTATTTGGTCAATGTTGTCGATAAGTTGTCGTTGATTTACAATCTTCCCGTGGAAGAAATAGCACGGATTACCACCGAAAATTCTCGGATTGTTTTTGGGATTTAACGCAGAATTTGCCTGTTTTTTATAATTTTTTTGTTTATTTGTTATTATAAAAAAATATACGCTATATGTCAAAATTTGACGCGATTCGTCCGTTTTATGACGCCGAAGTTAATGAAGCCATTGTTTCTTCCATAAATCATCCTATGATGAAAGCCTTGATGAATTTCTCTTTTCCGGAAGTGGAAGATTCGGTTTGGAAAGAACAACTTAACAAGACACATTCCATTCGTGATTTTCAGTGTAATTTTATCTATAATTCCGTCCAAAGGGTGCTGGAGAAAACATCCGACGGATTAACCACTTCGGGTTTCGAAAAGTTAGAAAAAAACACATCCTATTTGTTTATTTCCAATCATCGAGATATTCTTTTGGATACGACCTTATTAAATGCCTCTTTGTTTGAGCATGGATTAGTCATGACCGCATCGGCAATTGGGGATAATTTGGTAACAAAATCATTTATAAAAATATTGGCTAAATTAAATCGGAATTTTTTGGTTCAACGCGGATTAACCCCTCGCGAAATGCTGGAAAGTTCCAAACTATTATCAGAATACATTGGGCAGTTGTTGTTAAGAGAAAATCGCTCGGTTTGGATTGCCCAGCGAGAAGGCAGAACCAAAGACGGGAACGATGCCACCAATCCTGGGGTTTTAAAAATGCTGGGAATGGGTTCTGATGAACAAGATTTGATGGATTATTTCAAAAAAATTAAAATAGTTCCCGTTTCTATTTCTTATGAATACGATCCAACAGATGCCTTGAAAATGCCCCAGATTCTAGCAGAAGCCAATCAAGAAATCTATATCAAAGAAAAAAATGAAGATTTCATTACCCTTATGAGAGGTGTTTTGGGTCCAAAAAGAAGAATTCACATCCATGTTGGGGATGTTATCAATAAGGAAATTGATGCCATTAAAGTTGAATTTGACAATTCCAATAAGCAAATACAAGCCTTGGCACAGGTTATAGACGATTCTATCTTGAGTAACTATAGGCTTTGGCCCACTAATTATATTGCCTATGACATCTTGAACCAAACCAACCCATTTTCTCATTTGTATTCTGAAAATGAGAAATCGCTTTTTGAACGCAGATTAGAAATGAGAATTGACCATGGTAATCCATTAGCATTGCAAAGCTTTTTGGCGATGTATGCCAACCCTGTTGTCAATAAATTGAAATACGAAAATGTTGTCTAAAATCAAAATACTTCTGATTTATACCGGTGGAACCATTGGTATGAAGAAGGATTTTGAAACGGGAGTACTCAAGGCTTTTAATTTTAACAAGTTGTTGCAAAGAATCCCGGAACTAAAACAACTTGATTGCGAGATTGAAACTATTTCTTTCGAAAAACCGATTGATTCATCCAATATGAATCCCGGAAAATGGTCAGAAATCGCTACAATCATTGAAGACAACTATTCCCGTTTTGATGGATTTGTGGTGCTTCATGGCTCTGATACGATGTCCTATTCCGCATCGGCATTGAGCTTTATGCTCGAAAACTTGTCAAAACCCGTCATTTTTACGGGATCCCAATTGCCTATTGGCGATTTGCGAACGGATGCTAAAGAAAATCTAATCACCGCCATACAAATTGCTTCTTTGAAAGAAAATGGCCAACCCGTAATTACTGAAGTTTGTCTTTATTTTGAATACAAATTGTATCGGGGAAATCGAACCACAAAGATAAATGCAGAACATTTCAATGCGTTTATTTCTCCAAATTATCCCATTTTAATTGAATCAGGAGTAAATTTAAAGGTTTTCACTGAATTATTTCTACCTAAAACAACTGAAATAAAACTCAAAATTCACAAAAACATTGATAACAATGTAGCCATTATAAAAATGTTTCCTGGCATTAGCGAATCCGTTTTGTCGGCCATTTTTGATATTCCTCAACTCAAAGGAATCGTGTTGGAAACCTTTGGATCAGGAAATGCACCAACTGAAGGTTGGTTTTTATCATTATTAAAAACAGCTATTTCTAAGGGCTTGTATATTGTTAATGTGACCCAATGTTCAATTGGAAGTGTTTCTATGGGAAAATATGAAACGAGTTCAGCATTGAAAGAAATAGGGTTGATCTCAGGCAAAGACATCACCACCGAAGCGGCAATTACTAAATTAATGTTCTTGTTAGGTCAAACTGATTTAACTGACAATTTTAAAACTGTATTTGAAACTTCACTGAGAGGAGAATTAACATAAAAAGCTATTTTTAATTTTCTAAAGTCAATTTTTTTAGTGTTCTTTGCAACCTCAAAATACATAGAGAGGTGGCCGAGTGGCTGAAGGCGCACGCTTGGAAAGCGTGTATATGGCAACATATCGAGGGTTCGAATCCCTTCCTCTCTGCTGATTATTTCAAAAAACCTACCAAAACCCTTTAAATCG
>JBIKPM010000060.1:0-9553 GCA_044357435.1 Flavobacterium sp.
TTGGCGATAATTTCGGGGATCTCATGAGCCTCGGTAATTTGGTAATTCCATTTGGTTACCGGAGTTGAAATTCCAATAATATCCGTTTCCTGAAAAGCATCTGAACCTAACAAATGTTTCCCAACCTGACCTGTAATACAAACTAAAGGGGTTGAATCAATTTGAGCATCCGCAATTCCTGTAACCAAATTCGTGGCTCCTGGACCTGAAGTCGCAATGGCAACACCCACTTTACCGGTGGCTCTTGCAAAACCTTGGGCAGCGTGAGCAGCTCCTTGTTCGTGTCGCACTAAAACGTGATGCAATTTATCTTGAAATTTATATAATTCGTCGTAAACCGGCATTATGGCACCACCTGGATAACCATAAACCAAGTCTACTCCTTCTTCCAGTAAACATCTAATAACGGCTTCAGCGCCTGATATTTTATTATTTTCCATTTTTTATTTTTTTTAACCTTGCAATCTTTCTTTTTTAGATTTAAAGGTTTGTATTTTTTTAAATTATTTGTCAGTAACACATCCTTCAGAAGCACTAGATACTGAACGCATATATTTAAGTAAAACTCCTTGTTTGATTGGTGATTCAGGTTGTCTCCAATTGGCTTTACGTTTTGCCAATTCTTCGTCAGAAATCTTAATATTAATGGTATTATTAATAGCATCAATTGTAATAACATCACCGTTTTCGATTAATGCAATTCCTCCTCCTTCGTAAGCTTCTGGAGTGACGTGTCCTACCACAAAACCGTGTGAACCTCCAGAGAAACGTCCGTCAGTGATTAAAGCAACAGAGTTTCCTAAACCAGCTCCCATAATGGCAGATGTTGGTTTTAACATTTCAGACATACCAGGACCACCTTTTGGGCCGCAATAGCGGATAATGACGACATTACCTGGCTTGACTTCACCTGCTTGTATTCCTCTGATTACATCTTTTTCACCTTCAAAAACTACAGCTGTACCCTCAAAAAATTCTCCTTCTTTACCACTAATTTTAGCTACACAACCTTCTGTTGCTAAATTTCCGTATAAAATTTGAATATTTCCAGTCGCTTTTAATGCTTTTTGGATTTCGAAAACCACTTGTTGACCATCCTGTAAATCGGGAACTGAAGCTAAATTTTCTGCTATTGTTTTTCCTGTTACCGTTAAACAATCACCATGTAAGAAACCTTCTTTTAATAAATATTTCATTACTCCCGGAACACCACCAACATTATGCAAATCTTCCATTAAATACTTACCACTTGGTTTCAAGTCGGCCAATAATGGAGTTTTATCGCTGATATCCTGGAAATCTTTCAATGTCAATTCTATCCCTACCGAATGTGCCATTGCAATTAAGTGCATTACCGCATTGGTAGAACCACCTAAAACAGCTACCATCGTAATTGCATTTTCGAATGCTTTACGGGTCATAATGTCTCTAGGCTTAATATCTTTTTCCAATAATATTCTGATGGCTTTACCTGCATCAACACATTCTTGTTTCTTTTCCGGACTCAAAGCAGGATTAGAAGAACTGTAAGGTAAACTCATTCCTAATGCTTCAATTGCAGATGACATTGTGTTAGCCGTGTACATTCCCCCACAGGCACCCGCACCCGGACAAGCATTTTGGATCACCCCTTTGAAATCTTCAGGTGTAATCGTATTTTTGATTTTTTTACCTAAAGCTTCGAAAGCCGAAACAATATTCAAATCCTCCCCTTTCCATTTCCCTGGGTGAATTGAACCTCCATAAACCATAATAGATGGGCGATTGACTCTACCCATAGCCATTAAAGCACCTGGCATATTTTTATCACAACCTGGAACAGCGATCATACCGTCGTACCATTGTGCACCCATAACAGTTTCGATAGAATCAGCAATTACATCACGAGAAACCAAAGAAAAACGCATTCCATCGTTACCATTAGAAATACCATCACTGACACCAATAGTATTAAAAATTAGACCAACCAAATCAGCTTCCCAGACTCCAGTCTTAATATCTTTAGCTAGGTCATTTAGGTGCATGTTACAAGGATTTCCATCGTAACCCATACTCACAATTCCTACCTGCGCTTTTTTAAGATCCTCTTCCGTCAAACCAATTCCGTAGAACATGGCTTGAGAAGCTGGTTGTGTTTCGTCTTGAGTGATGGTTTTGCTGTACTTATTTAATTCCATTTTGGTTGTTATGTTTATTGTTTTATTTTTATTTTCTCTTACGAGATAAGGCTTATACTATAGTTGATTGTCCAATATGGACATTATCGTTATTAAAATACAACAAGTCGTCTTTACTTAAAATAAAATTTGAAACAAAGTCACCCACTTCATTGGTTCCAAATTTTGAATACGTATTTAAATCAACTGTCACTATTTTATGTTCAAAAGCTTTTTCTACTCCTTCATATACTCTTTTGGCTTCTTTATCAAGTCCAAAATGCTCCAAAAGCATCGCTGCGGCTAATATACAAGCGATTGGGTTGGCAATATTTTTCCCTTTTGCATCTGGATATGAACCATGTATGGGTTCAAAAAGAGCTTTATCATTGCCTAATGACTCCGATGCTAATAATCCAATGGAACTCGCAATTACACTGGCCTCATCAGAAAGAATATCACCAAACATATTTTCAGTTAGAATTACGTCAAATTGTCTTGGGTTCAAAATAATTTGTTTCGCGGCATTATCCACATAAAGAAAATTTAAGGCCACATCAGGATAACTTTCCCCTATTTTTTTTACCAATCTTCTCCACAAACGGGATGTTTCAAGTACATTGGCTTTGTCGACCAATGTTACTTTTTTTCGACGTTTTTGAGCTGCTTTGAAGGCCAAATGAGTGATTCTGCTAATTTGTTCTTCTGAATATTCATAAGAATCGTGTGCTACGGTTCCCGCTTCATTTAATTTTTTATCACCAATATAAACACCTCCAGAAAGTTCCCTGTATATAACAAAGTCAACATCCTCGATGATCTCTCTTTTCAAAGGTGACGAATCTAACAATGCTTTGTATGGTTTGATAGGCCTAATATTGGCAAAAAGTCCTAATTCATTTCTTAATTTCAATAATCCTTGCTCTGGACGAACTTTTGCATCAGGATTATTATCGTATTTTGGGTCACCAATGGCACCAAACAAAACCGCATCTGTATTTAAACAAAGATTAAGGGTTTGTTTAGGAAGAGGATTTCCTGTTTTATCTATAGCAATAGCACCTACATAAGCATCTTCAAAAACAAATTCATGGTCATATACTACACCAATGGCGCATAAAGCCTTTTTTGCTTGCAAGATTACCTCTGGTCCTATTCCGTCTCCTGAAAGTACTGCTATTTTTAAGTTCATGTTTTTTTATGCAAAAATACGGTATTATAAAAATCTGTAAAGATTATTTTCATTAACCTTTTATCAATTCACTATTCATTTTACAGGCTTCAATAATTTGATGAATATCACTATCCAAAACTTCTTTTTTGATGTCGGCAAACTTTAAAAACTCAACATAAACAATGTCCAATTGCACTTTAGTCAATTCATAACCTACTTTTTTTGCTCTGTAAGCCAAGGCAGCCCTACCGCTTCTGGCAGTAAGTATTATTGAGGATTCATTAACGCCTACATCTAATGGATCCATAATTTCATAAGTTTCCCTATTTTTTATGACACCATCCTGATGAATTCCTGAACTGTGTGAAAAGGCATTTGCTCCAACAATGGCTTTGTTGGGTTGCACCATCATTCCCATGCTATCAGAAACTAGCCGACTCATTTCGTTCAATTGTTTGGTGTTAATATCGGTATACAAATTCAAATAAGGATGCTGTTTGAAAATCATCACCACTTCTTCAAGTGCCGTGTTTCCGGCTCTTTCCCCAATCCCGTTTATGGTACATTCTATTTGTCTGGCTCCGTTTATGGCTCCCGCAATCGAATTGGCGGTGGCCATTCCTAAATCATTATGACAATGGCAAGAGATAGTGACGTTTTCAATCCCTTTTACGTTTTCTTTTAAATATTTTATTTTGGCACCATATTCCTCCGGCAAGCAGTATCCTGTTGTGTCAGGAATATTAAGCACTGTTGCCCCTGATTTTATGACTTCTTCGCAGACTTTAGCCAAGAATTCATTATCGGTTCTACCGGCATCTTCAGCATAAAATTCCACATCCTCAACGAAGGACTTCGCATAAGAAACAGCATATTTTGCTCTGGCTATAATATCTTCTCTAGTGGTATTTAGTTTAAATTGAATATGTGAATTAGATGTTCCTATTCCAGTATGAATTCTTGGTCGGGCTGCATTTTTAAGTGCTGCGGCAGCAACATCAATATCATTTTTAACGGCTCTGGTAAGACCACAAACGGTGGCATTTTTTACAATCTTGCTAATTTCTGAAACGGATAAAAAATCTCCCGGACTTGAAACAGGAAAACCAGCTTCAATAATATCTACTCCCATTTCGTCTAGCCTGGCGGCTATAACAAGCTTTTGATGAGTGTCTAATTTACATCCTGGGACTTGTTCACCATCTCTTAAAGTGGTATCAAAAATTTGGACTTTCTCTCTATTCATTTTAAAATATTTAATGTAATTTCACATCTTCGAACAAAAATAGATTTTATTACCATACCATAAAATTATTTTTTATCGATTATACTGTTTATAAAGTAAGCAAAAACTTTTTAAACTCTTAATTAACAATATGTTATATCATTATATATTACAATGGCTAACCATCAAAAAGATTCACTATTTGTACTGATAAAATCCCTTTCAAAATCTGAAAAAAGACAATTCAAGATTTTTGCCAGTCGACTGGAAACAAGTTCTAATACAAAGTTTATCGAATTATTTAATATTTTAGACAAATCCGAAAGCTATGACGAGAAAATTATATTGAAAAGTGGCGTTATCAAGAAAGTACAATTATCCAATCTAAAATCGTATTTGTACAAACAAATTTTGGTGAGCATTCGATTGAATATCCCCAGCCAAAACATTAGGTATCAGTTGCGCGAACAAATTGATTTTGCCACTATTTTATACAACAAAGGTTTGTACAAACAAAGTTTGAAAATCTTGGATAAGACCAAACAACAAGCCTTGGAGAATGATGAGAAATACATGGCTTATGAAATTGTGGAATTCGAAAAACTGATCGAATCACAATACATCACCCGCAGTATTCAGGGACGCGCAGATGAACTAGTTATTCAGGCCAAAGAATTGAATTATAAAAATATTATTTCAAGTAAATTATCCAATCTTTCGTTGCAATTGTATGGTATTATGCTGAAAACGGGTTACGTAAAAAGCGACGAAGAGTATAAATACATCGACGATTATTTCAAGAAACACATTTCAAAACTTGACGAAACAAAATTTGGTTTTCGGGAGAAATATTGGTTTTACAATGCCAATCTTTGGAGGAGTTTTTTGGTTCAAGATTTTCTTTCTTGTTATAAATATTCCCATAAATGGGTTACCCTTTTTTATGACAATAGGAATATGATTTATCTCAATCCCGTTTTTTTCTTAAAAGGAAACCATTATTTATTGGAGTCTTTATTTATGTTAAAATACAAGTCCAATTTCAAGAAATATCTGGAATTACTGGAGAATACCATTAACGATCCACAGTTTCCGGTTAATGACAACATAACATCGCTTTCATTTCTTTATTTGTACAACAACAAGTTGAACTACCACATTCTCGAAGGTACTTTTGCCGAAAGTGAATACTTAATTCCTGAAATTTTAGAAAAGATAAAACTGCATAGCGAGCATCTTGACGAACATCACGAAATGCTGTTTTACTATAAAATTGCTTCCATCTATTTTGGCACCGAAAAATACACAGAATGCATCTTTTACTTGGAAAAAATCATCAACAACAAAAATCTGTATGTTCGGGAAGATTTAGCTTGTTTTGCCCGTCTTCTTTGTTTGATTGCGCATTATGAATCCGGAAAAGATTTCAACTTGGAAAACCAACTTAAAAGCACCTATACCTTTTTGATAAAAATGAATGATTTGCATGAAGTACAAAAGGAAATCATTCGCTTCTTGAAAAAATTGAACACCATTTATCCTAGTGACATCAAAAAAGAGTTCATCAAAGTAAAGGAACGTTTTGTCGAACTGGAAAAAAACACCTACGAAAAAAGGGCTTTTCTCTATCTCGACATCATTTCTTGGCTCGAAAGCAAAATCGAAAATAGAAAAATTAGCGATATCATAAAGGAAAAAGCGAAGTTGAGCAACAGATAAACTAATACTTCAACAACTCCAACAACTCTTTTTCAAATCGGTTTTTTGGTAAATATTGGTCTTCCAGTGCCTTTGCAAATGGAATAGGCGTATCCAAACTAGCCACTCTTTTTACGGGGGCGTCCAAATATTGGAAACAATTTTCCATCAACAAAGCAGAGATGTCACTGGCAATACCACCAAACTGAGAATCTTCCTGTACAATGATTACCCTTCCCGTTTTCTTGGCAGAAGCATAAATAGCTTCCGTGTCTAAAGGCTGCAAGGTTCTTAAATCCAATAAATCTGCTTTAATATCAGGGTTTTTAGTCAAAGTTTCCAAAGCCCAATGCACTGCAGTACCAAAAGCGACAACGGTAACTTGGTTTCCTTCCTTCAACAAAGCTGCTTTTCCCAACGGAATGGTGTAATAATCGGTGGGCACTTCTTGGTAAACCGTGCGGTACAATTGTTTGTGTTCAAAAAACAATACCGGATTCGGATCATTAATAGATTCGTTTAACAAGCCTTTAACGTCATAAGGAAAGGCGGGATAAACTACTTTTAAACCAGGAGTTTTGGTAAACCAGGCTTCATTGGTCTGTGAATGAAAAGGTCCCGCTTGCGAACCCGCACCGCAAGGCATCCGAATGACAACATCGGCTTTTTCCTGCCAACGGTAATGGGATTTCGCCAGTAAATTGACGATGGGATTGAAACCTGTAGAAACAAAATCGGCGAATTGCATTTCGACTATCGCCTTGAATCCGTTGATGGACAGTCCCATTGCGGCTGAAACGACGGCGCTTTCGCAAATGGGTGTATTTCTGACTCTTTCTTTACCAAATTGCGCCACAAAACCATCCGTTATTTTGAAAGCACCTCCATATTCGGCAATGTCCTGCCCCAGTAGAACCAAGTTTTCATGACGCTCCATTGACTGTCTTAAACTGCTCGAAATGGCATCTATGAAACGGATACTTTCTGTCGTATCAGAATGTTTAACTTCTTGATATTGAAATTCTTTATATACGTCATTTAACTCTTCTTTGTAAGAAGCGACTATTTCGGGTTCGGCATTGGCAATAGCCCAATTTTCGTCAATTTCTGCTTTAAGTTCCCTTCGCAAAACAGCATCAAAATCATCCGAAAGGATTCTGTTATCAGATAAAAATTTCCTGTAATTTTCTACGGGATCTTTGATTGCCCATTCATCCATTAGGGCTGAAGGAACATATTTGGTACCGCTCGCCTCCTCGTGTCCGCGCATTCTGAAGGTTTTAAATTCCAATAAAATGGGGCGGGGCTTTTCACGCATCGAAATTTTCAATTCTGATAATTTGTTATACACTTCCAGAATGTTGTTTCCGTCGAGAATATGGCTTTCCATTCCGTAACCAATTCCCTTATCGGCTATATTTTCGCAACGGTATTGTTCGTTTGTGGGAGTTGAAAGTCCGTAACCGTTGTTTTCGATAATGAATAGTATTGGCAATTCCCATACGGCGGCAATATTCAAGGCTTCATGGAAATCGCCTTCGCTTGTTGCTCCCTCGCCAGTGAAAACAGCGGTGATTTTTCCGTTTCTTTGGAGTTGATTCGCCAAGGCAATCCCGTCGGCAACGCCTAATTGCGGACCTAAATGTGAAATCATTCCGATTATTTTGTGTTCTTGGGTTCCAAAGTGAAAGCTTCGGTCGCGGCCTTTGGTGAAGCCATTGGCTTTGCCTTGCCACTGTGAAAAAAGTCGGTATAATGGAATATTTCTTCCCGTAAAAACCCCCAAGTTTCGGTGCATTGGTAAAATATATTCCTCCATCTCCAAAACCGCCGTTACTCCCACAGCAATTGCTTCCTGACCAATTCCCGAAAACCATTTGGATATTTTTCCCTGTCGGATAAGAACCAACATTTTTTCTTCAATCAGCCTTGGTTTCAAAAGTCTTTGGTATAAATCCAATAATTGAGTGTCGGTGAGATTTTTTCTGTCGAAAGTCATGGATTTGCCTTTTTATGGTACTTCAAAATTAGGAAAAAAGAAACAGTTTTGACTTGTAAACTGCTTTTAATTGTTATTGTTTTTAAAATTAATGGCTATATTTGTTGGTTTGAGATTCGACTACATTTTAAGATTAAAATAAACGATACGATGCAAAACATTCCAAGCGTAGACTTGCGTGATTTCCTCTCGGAAGACCCGGGGCGGAAACAGAAATTTGTAAATGAAATCGGGAACGCTTTTGAAGAAATTGGCTTTGTGGCCTTAAAAGGACATTTTTTGGATGACTCTTTGGTTGACGAATTGTATGGCGAAATAAAATCCTTTTTTGCTTTGCCATTGGATACTAAGCGTAGTTATGAAATCCCCGGACTTGGAGGGCAAAGAGGCTATGTTTCTTTCGGGAAAGAACACGCCAAAGGTAGAAAAGAAGGGGATTTGAAAGAGTTTTGGCACTTTGGGCAATACGTTGGCAAGAACTCCAAATACGCCACAGAATATCCCGATAATGTCGAAATGAAAGAATTGCCCCGTTTTAACAATGTGGGAAAGGAAGCCTACCAAATGCTGGAGAAAACGGGTGTTTATGTATTAAGGGCTTTGGCTTTGCACCTTGGATTGGAAGAATTTTATTTTGATAAATATGCCAATGAGGGGAATTCTATTTTAAGACCCATTCACTATCCTCCCATTACAACTGAACCCGAAAATGCGATTCGTGCCGCGGCTCACGGCGACATCAATTTGATTACCCTTTTGATGGGAGCACAAGGAAAAGGTTTGCAGGTTCAAACCCACGATGGCGATTGGATTGATGCCATTGCGCAGCCAGATGAATTAGTAATCAATGTGGGCGATATGTTGTCGCGTCATACCAATAATAAACTAAAATCGACTATCCACCAAGTTGTGAATCCTCCAAGGGAATTATGGGGAACTTCCCGTTATTCGATTCCGTTTTTCATGCATCCGGTAAGTGATATGAAATTGGATTGTTTGGAAAATTGTATTGATGCCCAAAATCCCAAAAAATTCGAAGATATTACCGCTGGAGAATATTTATACGAAAGATTGGTCGATTTGGGATTAATTAAAATATAACAGCAAATAAATTTGAGTTTTATTTTTAACATAAAAAAATTATGGACTTACAAGAGCAATTAAAAAATTTATTTCCAGACCACATCGAATCGGAACCTGAAGAAGTTCAAGAAGAAGACCACGTCCTTTTTGTTCAAAAAGAACCAATGATTTGCAAATTCGAAAAGCGTAAAGGAAAAGCAACCACCATCATCGAGGGT